>CAZDAN010000198.1:0-3770 GCA_964503565.1 uncultured Bacteroides sp. | reverse complement strand
ACAAACAAGTAATGCATTAATTATTAGTTACTTAATTTATAGAGCATCCCTTTAACTCCTTTTTTATCTCCCCTCCTACCAATTTGCCACGGTGGCGTTGAAAATCTGTTCGGTAATTTCGTCTATCATCTGCGTCACCAGCTCTTCCTGCACGGCCGAGAGCTGCTGAGTGGCATCGTATTCACAGGTGGCCGAGAAGGTCTTTTCGAAGTCCTCGGAATGGTTTGTGTTGTTGGTGAAGCGTACGTTGACCACCATTTTCAGTTCTACGACCGAGGAGAATCCTTCGGCCGAGATAGACTTGTTGTACTGGTCGTAGGCCGTGATTTCGCCTGCGATGTGGAGGTCTCCTCCGCGCTTCACCTGCTGGAGGCGGGTCTGCTGCACGTAGATGTCCTGCAAATCGGTGTTGAACATCGTGGCCATGGGGCCCCACACGTAAGAGGCGCGGTTGGCGAAGTCCTCGATGGTGATGGTCTTCACCTTGTCGTAGTTGATGGAGGCACCATTGAACTTGTAGGACACGGTGCACGCCGAGGCCAGCCACACGAGGGCCACGCCCAACAGGGGGAGGATGCTTATCTTCTTCTTATTCCAAGCCATAGTCTTTGATTTTACGATAGAGTGTGCGCTCCGAAATGTTCAGGTCCTTGGCTGCATTGCGCCGGCGGCCGTGGTGGCGTTCGAGGGCCTTTCGGATGGTTTCGCGTTCGAGGTCGTTCAGCGAGAGTGACTCTTCGACGTACTCCTCGGTGTCCTGAATGTCATCGTCCACCACCACTTTGGGCTGTTGCGGTGTGCGCAGGTGGTTGATGGTGGGCAGGATGGCGGCCTCCTCCTCGGCGGGATGCTCGGGGAAGGGGACGGCCTCGGCCGGATAATAGGGTACGGGGGCCGACGAGGGGGATGCCGGGGCGACGGGCGCCGGGTGCATCTGTCCCAGGTTGGAGTTGACGAGGCGTTTCAGCTCCGTCACATCGCGGCGCAGGTCGAACAGAATCTGATAGAGTATCTCGCGCTCGCTCTCGAACGTCTTGCCCGAGGTGGCCGAATGGTTCCCCACCAGGGCCGGCATACGGGAGGCCTGGGGTTGGGCGGGGATGTACATTTGCAGAATTTCGGGCGTTATCTCGCGGTTGCGCTCGATGATGGAGATTTGCTCGGTGATGTTCTTCAGCTGGCGCACGTTGCCCGGCCAGGGATAGGAGGTCAGCAGGTGCTGTGCCTCGTCGGTCAGCTGGATGGCGGGCATGCGGTAGGTGTCGGCAAAGTCGTTGGCAAACTTGCGGAACAGCAGGCCGATGTCGCCTCCGCGTTCACGCAAGGGAGGGATGGTGATGGGCACCGTGTTGAGGCGGTAGAAGAGGTCTTCGCGGAAACGCCCCTCGGCAATGGCCTGCATCAGGTTGACGTTCGTGGCAGCCACGATGCGCACATCGGTCTTCTCCACCTTGGAGGAACCTACGCGGATGTACTCGCCACTCTCCAACACGCGCAACAGACGGGCCTGTGTGGCCAGAGGCAGCTCGCCCACCTCGTCGAGGAAGATGGTGCCACCGTTGGCCTCGCCGAAGTAGCCCTGGCGCTCGCCGATGGCGCCGGTGAAGGCGCCTTTCTCGTGGCCGAACAGCTCGGAGTCGATGGTGCCTTCGGGGATGGCTCCGCAGTTCACGGCGATGTACTTGCGGCTGTGCTTGCGCCGGCTGAACTCGTGGATGATTTTCGGGAAAGCCTCCTTTCCCACTCCACTTTCGCCGGTGATGAGCACCGACAGGTCGGTGGGGGCCACCTGCATGGCGATGTCGATGGCGCGGTTCAGTCCCTCGGCATTGCCGATGATGCCGAACCGCAGCTTCACTTGCTGTATTTCGGGGGTTACCATGTTTCTTTTATTGTCTCTTCTGCCTTGTTCTTTTCCTTAGAAGCTACAAAAGTACACTATTTCCGCTACATAAGCAAACATATTAGGCTTTTTTCAGTTTTCCGCACCTTCCGCCTTCCGGGGGAAATGGCACTGTTTTCGGGGAAGGAAACTTTTACAGGAGCCCTCTTCGGCATCCGGCCAAAACCAATCAGCTGTCCGGGTTCCGTCTGTCAGCTGATTGGGTTCCGTCCGTCAGCTGATGGATTTTCCTCGGACACCTGATAGATTTCGGTCGGACCCACGTCGTTTTCAGCGGGGTGTGCAGAGAGAAAAAAAATGCGGCTTGGAAAACGGATTTTGCAAGTCGCAAAAACAAAAATGCGAGTCGCATTTTCCTATTTGCGACTCGCATTCTTGTTTCATTCAAAAGCATAATCCGCTCCCGTCCGTACAGCCATCGTCCCAACAGCCACACGCCCGATTATCAGTCAATCTCCTCATCGGCCTCGTAACCGCCCATCTCGCGGATGGCGTTCTTCAGCATGGTGTATTGCTGGAAGAGGTGGTTGACGGGCACCTCGTCGGTGCGGTAGTCATACATGGGCGACTTCAGGTAGAAGCTGAGGAAGCGCTGGATGCCGTAGCGTCCGGCACGGGCGGCCAGGTCGGACAGCAGGCAGAGGTCGAGCAGCAGGGGAGCTGCCAGGATGGAGTCGCGGCAGAGGAAGTTGATTTTCACCTGCATGGGATAGCCCATCCATCCGAAGATGTCGATGTTGTCCCACCCCTCCTTGTCGTCGTTGCGGGGGGGATAGTAGTTGATGCGCACCTTGTGGTAGTAGTCGGTGTAGAGGTCGGGCTGCGCCTCGGGCACGAGGATGGACTCCAGGGTGGAGAGTTTCGACACCTCCTTGGTGCGGAAGTTTTCGGGTTCGTCCAGCACCAGTCCGTCGCGGTTGCCGAGGATGTTGGTCGAGAACCATCCGTTCAGCCCCAGGCAACGGGTGCCGATGATGGGTGCGAAGCCCGACTTGACGAGCGTCTGCCCCGTCTTGAAATCCTTGCCGGCAATGGGCATACGGGTCTTCTCGGCCAGTTCCCACATGGCGGGAATATCGACCGTGGTGTTGGGCGCTCCCATGATGAAGGGTGCCCCTTCGGCCAAGGCGGCGTAGGCGTAGCACATCGAGGGGGCGATGTGTTCGGTGTCGTTCTCCTTCATGGCCTGCTCGAGGGCGGCCAGCGAGCCGTGCACGGGTTCATAGACGGGCACGTAGATTTCCGTCGAAGCGGCCCATGCCACCACGATGCGGGCGCAATTGTTCTCCTGCTTGAAGCGGCGGATGTCCTCGCGCAACTGCTCCACCATTTCCCAACGGGTGCGACAATCCTTCACGTTGTCACCGTCGAGGCGCTTGGCAAAGTTCTTGTCAAAGGCGGCCTTCATGGGGACAATCTTCTCCAACTCGTCGCGCACGGGGTTGATGTCCTTCTCCTTCAGCACCTCGCAATAGATGGCCGAGCGGTAGGCGTCGGCGGGATAGACGTCCCACGCACCGAAAACGATGTCGTCCAGGCTGGCGAGGGGGACGATTTCGGAATAGGGCAGATACTTCTTCTCTGCTCCCCGTCCCACACGGATTTTGTCGTACTGCGTCATGGAGCCTACGGGCTTTGTCAGCCCCTTGCGTGCCATCAGCACACCGGTCATGAAGGTGGAGGTGACGGCTCCGAGGCCCACCACCATAATTCCCAATTTGCCTTCTGCAGGCTTTACACTTTGGTTGTTCATATCTTTTCTCTTTATGTTATGTTTTCTTCTTTTTAAGAGTTAGAGGAGTTATCGCTCGCTAAACATTTGTCATGCTGAGCGTAGTCGAAGCATCTGATGACGTTCATCGTAGGG
>CAZDAN010000197.1:3363-3830 GCA_964503565.1 uncultured Bacteroides sp. | reverse complement strand
CATGCAACTGACCTCCTCCACCATCCTGCTCCCCCAAATGAGTTTCCACGCCCGCCACGGCGTGATGCCGCAGGAGCGCCTCGTCGGTGCCCGGTTCACCGTCTCCATCGAGGCCGCGGTGCGCTTCGACGAAGCCCTCCTCACCGACCGCCTCGAAGGGACCGTCAGCTATGCCGACATCCACCAGGCCGTCAAGGAAGAGATGGCCATCCCCTCGGCCCTGCTCGAGCACGTGGCCGGACGCATCGCCCGCCGCCTCTTCCACGACTTCCCCCTCATCACCGCCCTCAAGCTCGAACTGATGAAGCAGAACCCACCCATGGGAGCCGACATCCCCGCCGCCGGCGTAAGGATTGAGGTCACACGGGAGTGACCCCCTATAGACTCTATAGATACGATAGGGACTATAGTCACCACAGGAACCATAGGAACTATGCCCCTGCCCCCTCGCCTCTCGCGCCACGCTT
>CAZDAN010000197.1:0-3353 GCA_964503565.1 uncultured Bacteroides sp. | reverse complement strand
CGTAAATACCCCCCGGCCCCCCCACCCCGCCCCCAAACCAAAACGGGGGCACGGTCTCCGGTGCGCCCTTCTCTCTATATCAGCCCTCCCTTATGCGGGAAAGCATCCGCCCCCAATCAGAGGGCACTGAAATCAAAGTACTTCACATGCTGCTCCAAGCGCGGTATCTGGTTGCACACCGCCGAGATGAGCGACCAAGCCACACGGTGGGCACCATAGACATTCAGGTGAGTGTCGTCCTGCAACCCCTTGGGATGCGAGGGCGAACCCTTGGGCAACCACATGTAGAGGCGCTTGGAATCCTCGGGTCCCATGGCCTCCACAATGCCGTGGGTGATGGCATTGGCATCCACGAAGTAGGCCGCCGTCTCCTCGGCCACCCGACGGGGAGGCAACAGGTAGTCGCCGTGGGTGCAGGTCAGGCGCTGGCCGTCGAACTTGCGGCGCACAATGGCATTGAAGAGCACGGGAATGCCGCCACGCTGGCGGGCCTCCATCACAAAGCGGCGCAAGTTGGCATCGAACGTACCGCCGGGGACGGTATAGACCGCCTCCTTGTTGTACTTCTCATCGTTGTGGCCGAACTGGATGAACACATAGTCGCCCGGACGGATGCGGGAGAGCACCTTGTCCCAACGGCCTTCGTTGATGAAGCTCTTGGTGCTGCGTCCGTTCTGTGCATGGTTGTCCACCTCCACGGCATCGGTGAAGAAGTGCTGGAGCACCATGCCCCATCCACGCTCGGGATTGCCGTTGCGGGTGCTCTTGTTGGCCATCGTAGAGTCGCCAATCATCAGGATGCGAATCTTGCCCTGCTTGTTCTCCACCGTCACCGGTCCCTCATGGGGAATCAGACGCTCGCGCTCCAAGCAGGCATTGATGAAGGGACCGATGGCCTTCGGGTCGTTGTCGCGGATAGTCTCGTTGATATAGTAGTTATAGTCACCCGAGCGCATGTTCTTGCCTCCCAGTCCGGCCACGGCACAGCAGTCGGTGATGGAGACAAGCCCCTTCTTCCCGGTCTTGATGAAGCGCTTCATGAAGCCCTCGAAGCCCTTGTCGGCCACCTTCATATAGGAAGCCGGCACCACACCGAGGCGGATGCCCTTATAGATGGAGTAGATGAACATGGCCGACACGGTGGACTCCAGGTAGTTGCCCTTGTCGCCACTACGGTCGAGCACCTGATACCACAGGCCCGTCTTGCTGTCCTGGTAACGCTCGATCTGCTTCACCACATTGTCGAGGATAACCAGCAGGGAGTCGCGGTTCGGCTCATCCACGGGAATGAACTCCAACGACTCGACCAAGGCCATGGCAAACCATCCCATGGCACGTCCCCACGAATGGGCGCTCTGACCGGTGGTCTTGTCGCACCAGAACTGCTCGCGGCTCTCGTCCCACGCGTGCTTGTAGAGACCCGTGGCGGGGTCGTAGGTGTGACGGGCTACCACACAGAACTGGTTGATGACATCTTGGAACGCCTCGGGCTTGTCATAGCGGGCGGCATACTCGGCATAGAAAGGACAGCCCATGTAGAGGCCGTCGAGCCACATCTGGTGGGGATAGACCTTCTTGTGCCAAAAGCCTCCCTCACTCGTGCGGGGCTGGTCGGCAAACTGCGAATACATCAGGTCGAGGGCCTTCTTGTACTTCCCCTCGCCCGTGCGCGCGTACATGTTAAATAATATCTTACCGGTGTTCACGCGGTCGAGACTGAACTCCTCGCGCTTGTAGGCCACCACGGTGCCATCCTCGCGCACCATCGTGTCGCAATAGGCTTCGGCGTAGTCAAAGTATCGGCTGTCACCGTACATCTCTTCCAGTCTGAGGAAGGCCTGCAACTCCACTCCGTGGCAGTAGTCCCACTTGAGTTTGGGTTGAAAATCGAGTTGCCACGACTCGGGACAACGCACCATCTCCGACTCGGCCAGTCGGACCGACATCGGCAACTTCTCACTGATCTTTTCTGTCTGCGCCCGCAGTGGTAACGCACACAACAGAGCCATCGCTCCGCACAAGGTTAATAAGATTCTTTTCATTCCTTATAAAGTATTTATTAAGTTTGTCCTTATCCGTTAATTAAGTTAGTGTCCGCCTAATTCGCTGCAAAATTATCCAAAAATCCTTGTAAGTCCAAGAAAAAGGCCGTACCTTTGGCGACAAATTTCATTTACTAATCAATTAACTGGTATCATGGGTATCAATCAGAACTACAAAAAGACCAATTTCAGATGGGTGATGTGCGCTCTGCTGTTCGTCGCCACAACGGTCAACTACATGGACCGTCAGGTACTTTCGCTTACCTGGAAAGACTTTATCGCGCCCGAGTTCCACTGGACGGACGCTAATTACGGTGACATCACCGCAGTATTCTCAATCGTGTATGCAATCTGCATGCTCTTTGCCGGCCGCTTCGTTGACTGGATGGGAACCAAGAAGGGTTTCCTTTGGGCCATCGGTGTGTGGAGTGCCGGTGCCTGCTTGCACGCCGCTTGCGGATGGGCAACTATGCAGGTAGAGGGCATCAGCTCTGTGGCTGAAATGACAGCCGCCACAGGTGCCGTTGCAGTTTCTATCGCAACTGTCAGCGTATGGTTCTTCATAGCTGCACGCTGCATCTTGGCTCTTGGTGAAGCCGGAAACTTCCCCGCAGCCATCAAGACTACCGCCGAGTACTTCCCCAAGAAGGATCGCGCATTTGCCACTTCCATCTTCAATGCAGGCGCATCTGTTGGTGCCCTTGCTGCCCCTGCCACTATCCCCTTGCTGGCTCAGTACTTTAAGGATAAAGGTATCGGTGGCGGTTGGGAAATGGCCTTCATCATCATCGGTGCCCTCGGCTTCCTCTGGATGTTCTTCTGGGTGTTCCTCTACAGCAAACCCCAAGAAAGCAAGTATGTGAACAAGGCCGAGTTGGAATACATCGAGCAGGACAAGGACGACGAGCCTGTCAAGGCCGAGGGTACTCCCGAGCGCAAACTCTCATTTATGGAGTGCTTCAAGTTCAAGCAGACATGGGCCTTCGCCGTAGGTAAGTTCTTCACCGACGGTGTGTGGTGGTTCTATCTGTTCTGGGCTCCTGCTTACTTCTCAGACCAATATGGCTACAGTTCATCCTCTTCTATGGGTATTTGGCTTATCTTCACACTGTATCTCATTGTGACTATCCTTTCACTCTATGGCGGATACCTTCCCAAGTTGTTCGTTGAGAAGCAGGGTATGAATCCATACGCAGGCCGTATGAAGGCTATGCTCATCTTCGCGTTCCTGCCTCTGCCGGCTTTGTTCGCACAGAGCATGGGTGCTATTTCGGTATGGTGGCCTGCCATCATCATCGGTCTGGCCGGTGC
>CAZDAN010000196.1:0-3847 GCA_964503565.1 uncultured Bacteroides sp. | reverse complement strand
ATGGAGCAGCTCAACAAGCAGGGCCTGCCTTGGCACGAGGTGTTCGACGGAGATGTGGAGGTATAGGCGGCCCCCTCTGACTCCCCCAAAGGGGGAGAATGAAGAGAGAAAATAGTCAATTAGAATAAATCAAAGCATTTAAATCCCCTCCCCTTTGGGGAGGTTAGGGAGAGGCCCCCCATGATGACCATAGGAACCAAAGCCCCCGACCTGCTGGGCCTCAACGAAAAAGGCGAGGAGATACGCCTCAGCCACTATGCAGGCAAGAAACTGGTGCTCTACTTCTACCCGAAGGACAGCACCTCGGGATGCACCACTGAAGCGTGCAACCTGCGCGACAACTATGCCAAGCTGCGCCAAGCCGGCTACGAGGTGGTGGGCGTGAGCGTCGATAGTGCCGCTTCGCACCAGAAGTTCATCGCCAAGCACGAACTGCCCTTCCCCCTGATAGCCGACACGGACAAGACACTCGTCGAAGCCTTCGGCGTGTGGGGCGAAAAGAGCATGTACGGACGCAAGTATATGGGCACCTTCCGCACCACCTTCATCATCAACGAGGAGGGCATCGTCGAGCGCATTCTCCTCCCCAAGGAAATCAAGGTGAAGGAACATGCGGAGCAGATATTGAAAGAATAATCATTTAATACAGAACAATATGGCAAAGAAAGAAACAGGCGAGGAGCAGTCTCCCGCCAATGAAAAACTGAAAGCCCTGCAAGCCGCCATGGCCAACATTGAGAAGAACTTCGGCAAGGGTTCAATCATGAAGATGGGCGACGAGAGTGTAGAAGCAGTAGAGGTCATCCCCACCGGCTCCATCGGACTGGATGCTGCACTGGGCGTAGGTGGTTATCCCCGCGGAAGAATCATCGAAATCTACGGCCCCGAGTCATCAGGTAAGACCACCTTGGCCATCCACGCCATCGCCGAGGCTCAGAAGGCAGGCGGCATCGCTGCCATGATTGACGCCGAACACGCCTTCGACCGCTTCTATGCAGCCAAGTTGGGCGTGGACATCGACAACCTGCTCATCTCGCAACCTGACAATGGCGAACAGGCACTGGAGATTGCCGACCAGCTCATCCGCTCATCGGCCATCGACATCATCGTCATCGACTCCGTAGCCGCCCTCACACCCAAGGCCGAAATCGAAGGCGATATGGGTGACAACAAGGTGGGTCTGCAAGCCCGACTGATGTCACAAGCCCTGCGCAAGCTGACCTCCACCATCAACAAGACGAACACCACCTGCATCTTCATCAACCAGTTGCGCGAAAAGATTGGTGTCATGTTCGGCAACCCTGAGACAACCACTGGTGGTAACGCCCTGAAGTTCTACGCCTCGGTTCGCCTCGACATCCGCCCCAGCACTCCCATCAAGGATGGCGACACCGTCTTGGGCAAGCAGACCAAGGTGAAGGTGGTGAAGAACAAAGTGGCTCCTCCCTTCCGTCGTGCCGAGTTCGATATCATGTTTGGCGAAGGCATCTCCCGCGTGGGCGAAATCATGGACCTCGGCGTGGAGCATGGCATCATCAAGAAGAGCGGCTCGTGGTTCAGCTACAACGACAGCAAGCTGGGACAAGGACGCGACGCCTGCAAGCAAATCCTCCTCGACAACCCCGAGCTGGCCGAAGAGCTGGAAGCCCTCATCATGGAGGCCATCAAGGCAAAGAAGGAGTGAGGATAATTATTTTAAGTTTCGCAAACTTTGACTTTCAATAGTTTTATATCAGGAGTGTAGGGGAGGGACGAAGTGACGCTTCGCTCCTACACTCCTTAATAATCTACTCTCCTGCTTCCTACGCAAGTTCTATTTGCGAAAGTTGAATAATTCAAAATTCTTTTGTACCTTTGCACCCGCAAAGCAAAAAAGAGCCTTCTGCGCCCGTAGTTCAATGGATAGAATATTGGATTCCGGTTCCAACGATTGGGGTTCGACTCCCCACGGGCGTACTAATCACGATTTTTAGCGATATTCAAAACAAGCTAAAATGCTTAAAATCGACAACTTACAAAAATCTTAAATTTCATACGGTTGCACAAGGTTGCACAAAAATACATAATTGTTGCACAAATGTTGCACAAGTTTTGTATCTTTGCAACCAAATAAAATCCGTATGAAAGTAAAAGCATTATTTAGGAGCACCAAGAAAGAAGGATTTGCACCCCTTTATTTCAGATTGTCCGACGGGCGAGGTGTGCGTTTTTTCCACAAAAGCGATATTGTTATAGATATAACGAAGTGGGACGAGGTGAAGGAACGGCTTATAATCGACAGCCGAAAAACGAAGCTATGCACTCCCAAAGAACTGAAAGAACGTGAACGGATAAACACCGAGATTGCCGAGCGTGAAAACATTGTGCGCAATGTGTACCTTACCCACAAGGGCGAGAACATGGATAATGAACGCTTTGAAAGGTTGATAGATGAGGTTTTGCATCCCGAGAAGTACACACGGACGGGCACACCATTCTTTGCAGCTTTTGACGAGTACATGGAGAAGCACGAGAAGGCCGAGACCTCAAGACGCAATTTCATGGTACTATACAGGGCTTTGCAACGCTTTGAGGCTATACAGGCAACCGAGGAACAGGGCTTTGAACTTACTTTAGACGGATTGAACGAGGACATTCTAAGCGACTTTGACAGCTTCCTAAGGAACGAGCACACACTATATGAGGAATATCCCGAAGTGTACGAGCGTTTCAGATACAACAGCGACCACCGAAAGAACCCACGACCGCAACCAAGGGGAGACAATGCAATCACCAATTTGATGAAGAAACTACGGGCTTTTGTAGCATGGTGCAACGACCAAGAGATAACGACCAACTATCCTTTTAGAAAATACAAAATAAAGGTGGAGAAGTACGGCCGACCTGTTTACATATCATTGGAGGAACGGAACACGATAGCCGACTACGATTTGAGCAACAACCCACGTTTGGAAACCCAAAGGGATATTTTCATCTTCCAATGTTTGATTGGTTGCAGAGTGGGCGATTTGCTGAAACTCACCCGTAACAATATTGTAAACGGTGCAGTGGAGTATGTGGCACAGAAAACCAAGGAAGAAAAGGCCGAGTTTGTGCGTGTGCCGTTGAACGGGCGAGCCTCAGCCATATTAAAGAAGTACAGCGACCACGAAGGGGCAGAGCTTTTGCCGTTCATTTCATCACAACGGTATAACGATGCACTGAAAGAGATATTCACCGTATGCGGTATTACACGGATGGTAACTGTTATCAATCCCACAACAGGCGAGGAAGAGAAGCGACCTATAAACGAGGTAGCAAGCAGCCACATGGCAAGACGTACATTTGTGGGCAACCTGTACAAGCAAGTGAAAGACCCTAATTTGATTGGGGCACTAAGCGGACACAAGGAAGGTAGCAAGGCGTTTGCACGATACAGGGATATAGACGAGGAGATAAAGAAAGAAGTTGTTTCATTGATAGATTGATGGAGGTATGGACGAGAAAGAACAAGCAATTCAATTCTATTTGAATATAGAAAGAGCCAATAATGCGTTTGAAGAGTTTCACGAAGAATATAAAGGTATTGATTTTGGGAAACTACATGAAGGGCTTGAATTAACTAATAGCGGGAAACTTTCAAGAGATGAATATATAAAGGTGATTACCAATTTATATAAGCACATAGATAAGTACCACTTAAAAATAGAATCCGATTATAAATCTATCGGAGAATCATATTATCGCTATAAAGCCATGGACGAAAGCAATTATAAATGGCTTAGCACCAAGGATGACAAATTTATAAAAGAACTAAAATTCAGTTATGCAGTATTATCAAGGAATTACCTACTTTTATCTACAGCAA
>CAZDAN010000195.1:0-3858 GCA_964503565.1 uncultured Bacteroides sp. | reverse complement strand
ATTACCGGTTACATCCAAAGTACCTCATTCAAGCGCAATTTCTACGACGAAGCCGGCAATTTGGTAGAGACACGAAACGTTTCTCTCATGCGTCCGGCCATCTGGACAAAGAAAAACGATGGTAGCTACAAATTGGAGCGCAAGCCCTCTACCATGCCTACAGGAGATGAATTGCAACAAGGTATCTGGTCACGCTACGGTTCTTCACAGGACGGTACAGTTATCTCCGTTGTGGCCGACCATCCGACGGGTAGCCGCTCACCCGGTGTGGTGATCAATGGACAGCTCACCCGCATCTATGGTAAGGAAGATATTGACATCAATTCAGAAGAAACACAGTATTTCTACGACGGAGTGTCAGTAACTGTCAGTCCTAACGGCAAATATGTACCGGGCTATTGGTCTGCTACAGGCAGTGCTTTCGATTTGAAGGCATTTGTCTATGACACCGAGACTGAGACAACCGAGGAGATTGAAGGTTGGGGAGCCGCTACTGTAGCTCTCGACGATGGCTCTATTTTCGGATTTGACGGTTATATGGGTGCTGCTTTGTACCGCAATGCAGACAAGTCGTTCAACGGTCGTTTCAGTGATTACCTCAATTTGTACTACGGAGGCTATAGTGGTAATATTCCCCAAACCGTTCTTTCTGTATCGGGCGACGGTAAGACAATTGGCGGATGGCATGCTGTGGCCGATGCTATTGGAGCCGTGATGTATCCCAGCATCGTAGTGCTCAACGGTGAACCTAACGCCGAGCCTGACCACGTGGCCGAATTGAACAACGACCGTCGTACCATCATCGTATTGGGCGACGAGGTGATTGCCCCCATGGCCGTAAAGGTTGAACTTTACAGTGCACAGGGTTCCCTGCTTGGTAGTGCAACAGCCGACCGCATTGCATTGGAAACAGCTCAAGGCGTAGTAGTGGCCAAGGCTACCTACGAAGACGGAAAAGTAGAAACCAAGAAAGTGGCGGTAAAATAACAATTCAAGCCAAAAAAACAGGAGAACGGCTGAACAATCGGCCGTTTTCTTTATTTATAATCATATTATCATAACAAAATTATCAACGTATGAAAAAGTATATCTGTACAGTTTGTGATTGGGTGTACGACCCCGAAGTGGGCGATCCTGAAAGTGGTATTGAACCCGGCACCGCCTTTGAAGACATCCCTGAAGACTGGGTATGCCCTGTGTGTGGGGTAGATAAAGACTCTTTCGAAGAGGTTGTGGGCTGATAGCCCAAAGAAAAGAGGATGTGGATTGTATGACACTTCCTCTTTTTTTTCTTTCCTTTCTATCTTCTTTACTCTCTTTTTGTAGATTTTTATCCCATTACTTGAATATTTGTTCTTGATTGGAGATTTTTGCAAATTATTCTTCTTATATTTGCCACAATAAAAGAAAAAAAGAAGATAGATATAAGATGAGACAAATATTATTGATGCTCGTGCTGTTTTTCTCTGTGAGTGTGCAGGCGCAATTGGTAGAGCATGGCTTGGTAGGCTTTGCAGCTACGCCGGGGTATGGAATTGAAGGAACCGTCGGAGGCGGATTGGGCGAGGTGGTGCGTGTGACCGATGAGGCTGGCCTTCGTCGCTATTGTGCTGCCGAGGATCCATATACGATTCTGTTTGAGGGTACAGTTGCCTTGGATGATGAGCGCGACATTGATGTGGCTTCGGACAAGACGATTATTGGTTTGAACGGTCGTGCTGTTCTGGATGGCATCGGCTTCAGAGGAAACGGGGTGAGCAATGTGGTCATCCGTGGCTTTACCATCCGCAATGCTCATCAGGATGCTGTAGCCTTCCGCTCGTCGCACCATGTGTGGGTGGACCATTGCGATTTGGGGAGTTCCGATGACGGGTTGCTCGACTTTACCATCGGTTCCGACCTGATGACCGCCTCGTGGAACCGCCTGCATGACCACAACAAGGTGTCGGTGTGCAACTCGGGCACCCAACATGCCGAGGATGTGGGGAGGCAGAACGTGTCGTATCACCACAATGCCTTCCTCCGCACCACCCAACGTAACCCCCGCATCGGCTATGGGTGCGGCCATGTGTGGAACAACTATTACGAAGCGGTGAAATCCTACTGCGTAGGCTATTTCTGCGGTGCCCGCGTGGTGGTGGAGAGAAGCTACTTCAACCGATGCAAGAATCCGTTGAAACAGATGTATAGTGCCGATTCCCTGTCGCCCTACTACGGCCACGCCTCATCGGTGGATAACCTTTATCTTGCCTGCTCGGGCAACACCCAAGGGACAGGGCATGTGTTCGATGCAAACCAGTTTTACCATTATGCCACGACATTGGATGCGGCCATCGAGGTGCGACATCTTGTAACCTCCTCGGCCGGCCCTGTTGCCGGATTGGAGTACGACCTCATCCCCTTGCCTAACCATGGGCGCATCGATTATCCGCACACCGATGGGCTGCTCAGGTGGAGCAAGGCTCCCGATGCTGTGGCCTACGATGTGTACCTTGCCACTTCGCCCGATGCATTGGAAGCAAACAGGGTGGGGCGCGTTGCCTCTAACGGGATGAAGACGGGTATTCTGAGCCCTGCCACCACCTACTATTGGCGCGTAGATACCCAGTTGGCCGACACGCTGCTGAGGGGAGCCATATGGCAATTCACTACCGCTTCTGCTTATGCCTGCAAGCCTTTTCCCGCCGATGGGGAGACCCATGCTTCGCTACAGATGATGAAAGGGGAGACGGAGACGCAACCCTTGGTGCTCAGCTGGCGACCCGCCTTGGGCGCAGAGGGTTACCGGTTGGCCTTGACGGATGCAGAAGGGGAGGTGATGCGCACGGTGGAAGTGGACGCACGCACTACCACGTGGCAACCCGAAGCATTGCCCTACGGACGGAGCTACACATGGTCAGCCACTCCCATCGTGAAA
The DNA here is from genome assembly GCA_964503565.1 of uncultured Bacteroides sp. Taxonomy (GTDB): domain Bacteria; phylum Bacteroidota; class Bacteroidia; order Bacteroidales; family Bacteroidaceae; genus Phocaeicola_A. The sequence continues at coordinate 941 of CAZDAN010000195.1, read as the reverse complement.
GGAAAAATGCTGGACAATGTACCCCAGTGGACATTTTCCGCTCCGATAGCCGAAGCCCGTGAGGGGATGAACGAGGCAGAGGCTTGGACAAAGGGATTGCAATCGTTCATTGAGGTGCAGGACGGTTCCTGGTTCAAGGCATCGGGCAACCGTGTGGTGGGCGGTGAAGCCGGAGTCGGCACACTGAATGCCGTGTGGCGTGGTGCTCAAGTGAAGGCCAATGTGGCCTTGCGCATGTTCGACGAGAGCGATGGGAGGGGGCATTACCGCCTCTACATCAACGATGTGTTGAAGAGTACCATAAGCGCGGATGCAAATACCGATGCGCTGGTTGACCATCCGTTAGGCACCTTTGAACTGAACACCGGTGACCAGATTCGAATCGAACTGCTACCCGAGGGAGGCGAAAGTTGCCGCACCGACGGTATTCTGATAAACCTCCTCGAAAGGTGATACAGGAATAGAGGGGACATCAGTGGCCGATTGAAGAAACATCAGTGACCGATTGAGGGTGCCTTACTCCAAGGCTAAGCCTACCTCATCCCAAGGCTAAGTCTGCTTCATTCTTGGATTGATGTCGGGTGAAAAGTGAACCTTGGCCAGAGTTTTTGCGAATAATCGGTCAACTTTTTGATTTTCCGACAGATTTTGTGTTACTTTGCACTTTAATTGGTGGAGTAGCCCTCCGCACACATTTATTTGAATCGTGAGCATGAACCCACAGAGTTATATACAGACACTGACCGGTGCCGTGGAGCAACTCTCCGAGGCGTCGTCCTACACCGGACTTTGTCATCATCATCGTCAGGGACAACCCCTGCCTTCGGCCGAGCAGTTGACACGCATCGTCAACTTGGCGCGTGCCATCCTTTTCCCTGGATATTTTGGAAACTCCACCGTGAATGCACAGACGGTGACTTATCACATCGGTGTGAATGTGG
>CAZDAN010000194.1:0-3867 GCA_964503565.1 uncultured Bacteroides sp. | reverse complement strand
AACTACGCTCTCGCTGCGTAATCGAAGTATAGTAGATTACCTTTATTCTTTCACAAGGTGAGAGAACGGGACATCACTCAGGAGCTGTGGTTCCGAAGCGTCTTGATTAAGTGGTGCAGCCAAATCGGAAATAGTTTGGGCCTTTCCTCGCGGCCCTTGCGAAATCTTTAGAGGATAAGGTTCAGGTGGGTGGCTTCGGTCTTGCCTGGGCACGAAAACTGAAGGCGAAGATAAGCATGTAGAAAGCGTATGGTTTCCTCGTTTGGACGAGGGTTCGATTCCCTCCAGGTCCACTTGACTTGGGCATGGATTACACGGATTAACACGGTCTTCAAAAATTCCATTTATCCGCGTAATCCGTGCCTTCTTAATAATGAAAAAGATGAGACAGTTACTGTATATCATTCTCTGTATGACACTTGCTACCTCATTGCAGGCGCAGGAGGCAAGGCATCTGTTCCTCAGTATGCCCGACTCTATTCTGCCTACTCTGACCAAAGTTAATCGGGCGGATTGTATCGATTTTCTGGATAGTCAAATGAGGGCTTTAGTGAAAAATCGTTTCGACCAGCAATCGGAGATGACTCGGTTGACAAACGATTATATAGCCATGCAACTTTCACCGAAACACCAGTTTGAAATGAAGGTGTTTCCGATGAGTGATACGACTCAGGTCATCATCTGTACCGTGCAGACTGTATGTGGTGAGGCTTGTGACAGTCGCATTGACTTTTACACTACGGCTTGGGAATCTTTGACGATAGAGAAGTTCATCACTTTGCCCACTCAGGATGATTTTCAGCCAGACACTGTCCCGACGCAAATTGCCGACACTTTGTCCACGTCATGGGAAAGTTTACAAAATGAAGCGGATATTTTATTGACACGAGCTTCTTTGGCTGACAGTTGTGATATATTGACCATTCAATATACCACTCCTGAATATATGAGTAAAGAATCTGCAGCTCGCTTTACGCCCTTGTTGAAGCGTCAGGAAATTACTTATGAATGGAAGGATGGACGATTTGTCCGTCGGGAATAATATTTAAGCAGGAAGGCATGTCTATAGAAAAGAAGATTGACCACCATCCATTACCTCCGTTCCTTCCATCTCATGCACATTTGTTGATGTTAGGCAGTTTTCCACCCCAGAAGAAGAGATGGTCGATGGATTTCTATTATCCGAATATACAGAATGACATGTGGCGTATATTGGGCCTTCATTTCTTCGGGGATAAAGATTACTTTGTTGATTTGCCAACCAAGCGTTTCCGCAAAGAGGCTATTATCGAATTCCTTATCCAAAAGGGAATCGCACTTTATGATGCCGCTACGGCTGTATGTCGTCTGCAAGACAATGCTTCCGATAAATTTCTGGAAATAATCACTCCTACTGACATTTCTCTCTTGCTTCATCGTTTGCCATTCTGTCAGGCCATTGTCACTACGGGACAGAAAGCAACAGACACCCTTTGTGAACAGTTCAATCTTACAGCCCGACCACCTGTTGGTGGCCATATCGTTTTTGAAACAGAAGACGGACGTACAATCCGGTTTTATCGTATGCCTTCTTCCTCTCGTGCCTATCCCTTAGCTTTGGAGAAGAAAACTCAACTCTATGGATTGATGCTAAAAAAAGAGTTGAAATAGTTTCAACTCTTCTCTTTTTTTCCTGTTTTAATCATTGCCATCCAGGCACAACGGTGCCCGTGGGATAGACACCTGCTAAATTCACCCAATATTTTAAAGCTGAATAGGCGGGTATATTACCGCTGTTTTTTGTTCCATACCCCAATTTGTAAGGAATATAGATAATCCATGAATCCCCTTCGTGCATTTGTTGCAAGGCTGTTGTCCATCCAATGATGGTGCTGCTCATTGCGAACTTCACCGGGACACTGATTGCCGGATTAAATTCTCCACGGAAAGATTGGTCAATCAAAGCATCGTTGATGAGCCATACACGATAGTTTGCACGGATGCTGTCGGTATAGATGGGAGAAACCGTCCCTGTACCGGTTTCTTCTATATGACAATACACATAGTCATTGACATCCTTTGTTATTGCCAAATCATTCGGATTGTCAGGTGGAAGAACATAGCTCTTGTATATACGCCAGTTCCCATCTGTATTCTCTTCAGCTACAGCGGCAATGGAGTCAATGAATCGCTGGTTGCGATTGCGCCAGTCGGCATATTCGCTTGCTTCAGAGGTTTCGTCACACGCGGTCAGGAAACACGAGACTATCAATGCTGCCAGAAGCAGCCAGGGGAATTTCTTCATCTTTTACTTTTAATTTAAGTTTCGCAGTTTTTTTTGCTTGCGAAAGTTTGGTATAATGTAATGTTATGCGTGGAAGACAGGAAAGAATAGTATTCTTCATGCCCGAAGATTGCTATTCTTTAGGCATGAAGATTGGTATTCCTTTTATTTTAATGTCTTCAACAGGCCGGTGATGCTCACCTTGTCGGCGATGATGTTGTTCAGCTCGCTGATGGCTACGCGCTCCTGTTGCATGGTGTCGCGGTTACGCAGGGTCACGCAGTTGTCCTCCAGTGTCTGGTGGTCAACGGTGATGCAATAGGGGGTACCGATGGCATCCTGACGGCGGTAGCGCTTGCCGATAGAGTCCTTCTCATCGTACTGGCAGTTGAAGTGGAACTTCAGGTCGTCCACAATTTCGCGGGCTTTTTCGGGCAGACCGTCTTTCTTCACCAAGGGGAGTACGGCCAGCTTCACGGGAGCTAAAGCTGCGGGCAATTTCAGCACTACGCGGGTTTCGCCATTCTCCAACTTCTCTTCCTGGTAAGAGGCGCACATCACGCTGAGAAACATACGGTCAACACCGATGGAAGTTTCAATTACGTAGGGCACGTAGCTTTCGTTCAGCTCGGGATCGAAGTACTTGATGCTCTTGCCTGAATACTTCTCGTGCTGGCTGAGGTCGAAGTTGGTACGGCTATGGATTCCCTCTACCTCCTTGAAACCGAAGGGCATGAGGAACTCGATGTCTGTAGCGGCATTGGCATAGTGAGCCAACTTGTCGTGGTCGTGATAACGATAGTGGTCATCTCCGAAGCCGAGAGCCTTGTGCCACTTCAGACGAGTCTCTTTCCACTGCTTGAACCACTCGAGTTCTGAACCGGGGCGAACGAAGAACTGCATCTCCATCTGCTCGAACTCACGCATGCGGAAGATGAACTGACGGGCTACAATCTCATTACGGAAAGCCTTACCTATCTGAGCGATTCCGAAAGGTATCTTCATGCGGCCGGTCTTCTGCACGTTCATGTAGTTTACGAAGATACCTTGGGCCGTTTCGGGACGAAGGTACACCTTCATGGCACCGTCGGCCGTTGAGCCCATTTCGGTAGAGAACATGAGATTGAACTGGCGCACCTCGGTCCAGTTCTTTGTGCCGCTGATAGGACATACAATTTCCTCGTCGAGGATAATCTGGCGCAGCTCGTTCAGGTCATTGTCGTTCAATGCCTTTTGGAAACGGGTGTGCAGTGCGTCGCGCTTGGCCTGATTCTCCAACACGCGGCCGTTGGTGGAGCGGAACTGGGCTTCGTCGAACGCCTCACCGAAGCGCTTAGCAGCTTTGGCCACCTCTTTGTTGATCTTGTCGTCGTACTTGGCCAGCTGGTCTTCGATGAGCACGTCGGCGCGGTAGCGCTTCTTGCTATCGCGGTTGTCAATCAGGGGATCGTTGAATGCGTCAACGTGTCCGCTGGCTTTCCAAATGGTGGGGTGCATGAAGATGGCCGAATCGATACCCACGATGTTCTCGTGGAGCAGCACCATGCTCTGCCACCAATACTGCTTGATGTTGTTCTTCAACTCTACACCCATCTGGCCGTAAT
>CAZDAN010000193.1:0-3888 GCA_964503565.1 uncultured Bacteroides sp. | reverse complement strand
TTTTTCCTGTTTCTAACGCCATAACTCGGCACACAGAATACCCCTTTTTCACACAGTTGGCTGTGTTGCCTGACGCAGCAGGCTGTGTTGGCGAACGGAGTTAACTGTATCGGCCAACGTAGCCAGCTGTATTTTTTAGGGTACTTTTCAGCTTGGAAATGCATCTCATTTGCTACATCCTTACCAAGTCCAATATCAGCGGAACATCTGATGAAAGGACACTGTTGTTACTAAGCAGACTGTCTTCGTCTGAAATCATCATTTCGCGGAATGTCTCTTCGCCTACTTTCTGTTGGCAACTCTTGTAATAGGTGACGGCTTTTCCGTAACGTCCGTTCATCCAATGCATGTGGCCGATGTTCAGCAAATCTGTTTCATTATCATCTTCTCCTCTTTCTTCAATCATCTGATAAAACCGTTCGGCCTGTTCCATTTTTCCGGCCATCAATGAATACCAGGCAATGGCTCGCCATACAGATATGTTTTTCTCATCCAGATAATGAACTTTAAAGAATCGTTTGAAAGCCTCTTCGTATTTTCCCGACTTGGCCAGACTGTTTCCTGTCTGTAATTGCAGAGTGAGGTCTTCAGGGGAAATCTTTTCTGCCTTTAAATAATATTGGGTTGCTTTCTTATATTCTTCTGTACAACTGTGACATTGTGCCAAATGAGTCAGTGTCCACAGATTGTCGGGCTGTCTGAGTTCTGCGATTTCGTATTGTAGAATGGCTTCTTCGTAGCGTTTCATCTGCTGCATACAAAAGCCTCGCTTTTGAGCCGTTTCAGCGGTAGGTTCGGACTCTGTCTCCAAACTGAGAAACATTAGTTCGGCTTCTTCATAATGCTTTTGGCTAAGCAGGAATTGGGCGATGTCTTTCAAATGCTCCTTATTCTGTAGCAGATAGGAGAGTGTGTCGCAGAATTGCAGGTTGGTTTCTTCTTTGAAGATGTCGGTAAATTCATGACGGTGCGAAAACAGCTTGTAAAAGCGGTAAATGTTCTGTATGTATTTCTTACATATCTTTCTACGTTCGTTTTGTTTGGAAGACATTTCACGCAGTTGTTCGCGCATTTCTTCACTCAATGTCGGCATTTGTTTGCCCATCATCTGCTGGGTGGTCTGAGGCAGGTTCGACATGAACAGGTATAGTGAATAGCAATCAGAATCGCAGAATTCACTGTTCTCAAAGATTTCTTTCATGTCGGCTAAGCCTGTTGAATTGCTGTTTTGCATAGCGGGGGCTATGGCTGAGTGGTTTGAATCGAAGGGTAAGAACCAATTTGACACTTCACGGAAGAATGGGAAGTTTTTCATGTTTGCAAACGAAGCCATGTGAATATCGGCACCATTGGAATAGAGTTGGTTCATAATGTTCATCTTACTTTTTACGTCTTTGCTCTCTATCCACTTCTCCCATTCAGGGTTCATGCTTTCTTCGATATTGAGGCTGTCCAATCCCGTTTTGTCTCGTTTCAGGATGGGGTTCTTCAGCATCTCCGGCATGAACTCTTCGTTCATAAATTTGCTGATTCGTTCAGTTTCCCGACTTTGAAGAATCTGCATTTGGGCAAATTGCAAATCATTTTTGAATGTTTCGTTTGTCTCCATGTCGAACACCCGCATGTAAATATCGTGTTCCTTCCTCATCCGGTTGTCATGCATAAGACATCCCAAGGCTATGCCTACTACAGCTCTTTGATTAACAATCGCGGCAGGATGGTTGTATGCATCAAAAAGGAAAAGATATTTTTGCGGATCGTACATTTCCATAAATCCCATAGTGACACCACTGACGCACATGGCTGCTGATTTGTCAGGAAGGGAAGTTAATAATGTGTTGACAGCTTCCCGGTCGCTGGGACTCCAAACGTCTGAGGTCCACAGGGCATTGAACAACGAGCGTTGTATCTCTTCCTGAAGATTGGCTCCGTTTTTTCTGCTCATCTCTGTGCTCCATTGTACCATGTCATAAATGGTTCTCAAATGGGGCAGCTTCTGTATTTCGCGCAGAGTCTTATAATAGAGTTCGCTACTTATCACTTGGTTGATAGCTCTATAGAGCCGGTCGTTCAGTATCAGTCCTTTTTCAATCAGGTTACTGTACATTACGTTCCGGCACGGATCAGCCATGTCCTGAAGCATATATTCTAACATACGGTTGTATGTCCCGGTTATATTTTCCAATTCCGAGCGCAGATTCCAGTCGCTTGCTTCTTTGGATAGGATATCCATCTTTTCAAAAGCGTCTCTTAATCGTTCGGAACGCAGAAGGTCTGCAATTTCTTTATGCAGTTTTTCTGTCTTATCGAAATCTATCATATTTATTTTTCTGTCGAAGTCGTTGTTAAACACATTTTTTCAATGGGATTTGTTCACTCTTGGCCGTCAAATTGTCTTTTGTCGAATTGCAACGGAAGCAGGGCTTTGGCTCCGCCTTCTATAATGTAGCATTCCTTTGTCCCGTAAAGAATCAGACGGATAGGCTCTCCTCCGTGGCGTTGTTCTGTCTCCAGCATCACTTGGCGGCAGGCTCCGCAGGGGGGACAGGGATATGGGGTAAAGCCTTTTTTACTCTTTGCAGCAATGGCCATAGCCGTTACGGCTCTATCGGGATATATGGCTCCTGTCTGATACAAGGCTGTTCGCTCGGCACACATCCCGCTTGGGTAAGCGGCATTTTCCTGATTGCTTCCTTGCACGATTCTTTTGTCGGATAAGCACAAAGCTACCCCTACTGAAAAACCGGAGTAGGGGCTATAGCTGCCATTGCATGCTTCTTGTGCAGCCTGAATCAAAGAATTGTCTTCGGCACTCAGCTCTGTGGGTGTACATATCTTTATTTTTAGTTCAAAATTCTCTTCTTTCATGTTAAAGATGGTAATAAACGCAACATTTTATACAAAGTTAGTGAAGAGATTCTGAATATTTGCCATATTATGCGTACATTTGTGAAAAATTAGCAAAAAAAACTCGTTTCAATGAAAAAAACACCTTTTATAGGCCTCTTATTACTTGTTTTATGTGTGTGTCCGGCCGATGCCCAGCGACGTAACAGTCAGTACCTGGAGTACATAGAAAAATATAAGGAGGAAGCCGTAGAGCAGATGCAGCGTTATCGCATCCCGGCCAGCATCACATTGGCGCAAGGCTTACTGGAGAGCGGTGCCGGCCGAAGTACTCTTACCCGTCGGTCCAACAACCACTTTGGCATCAAGTGTGGAAGTGGATGGAGCGGACGCAAGACATATCACGACGATGATGCCCGTGGTGAATGTTTCCGTGTTTACAAGAATGCCCGTGAAAGTTACGAAGACCATTCACGTTTTTTGGCAGGGAAACAGCGTTATGCTTCGCTCTTCAAGTTAAAGACTACGGATTATAAGGGGTGGGCCCGCGGCTTGAAGAAGGCTGGCTATGCCACCAATCCGGCGTATGCCACCAGGCTGATTGAACTGATAGAACTTTACGAGCTTGACCGTTTTGATAACGGCAATCTCAAGGGTACTTGGATTGCCAATCCTCATGAACCTTTCTTGGCCAATGGCTTGCTCTATGTGGTTGCCCGTGCAGGAGATACGTTTGAATCTCTTTCCGAAGAGTTCGGCATTTCAGCCCGCAAGCTCCGCAAATACAATGATCTCTACAAAGGGTATGTCCTTCGCCAAGGTGATATCATCTATTTGGAAAAGAAGAATCGCCGTGCACATAAGGCTTACAAAGTTCATCGTGTGCAACCCGGTGAGAGTATGTATCTTATCAGTCAACGGTATGGAATCCGTCTCGAACGGCTCTATAAAATGAACCATTTTTCTGCCGATTACGCTCCGTCGGCAGGGGAGGTGTTGCGTTTGAGATAATCCTCTTTTGAGTGGAATCTGTCGGATAGG
>CAZDAN010000192.1:0-3987 GCA_964503565.1 uncultured Bacteroides sp. | reverse complement strand
CCCTTCTTCTTGTCGTCCTTCGAGCGTTTCAGAAAGAAGCTCACCGTCATGGGGATGATGGGCCATACACACGGAGTGAACAGAGCTACCAGTCCGCCTACCAATCCCGTGATGAAGATGACCCACAGTGACTGGTTGGCGGGATTGCTCTCTTCGGCTTGTCCGTAAGCGGCCAACTCATCGATGACCGGTGTCCACAGGTCATTGGCAGCCATGGCTGGAGTCTCGGCCACAGCAGTTTTTTCCAGAGGCAATGGTTCTGTTACGGCCACAGCCTTGTCGGCCGATGCAGCAGCCCCCCCCTTGACTTCGCCCGTGTAGTTGAACTCCACATCGGTCGGAGGCAAGCAGTTTTCATCGTTGCAGGCTCCGTATTGCAAATAGCCTTTCAAAGTGTATGCGCCACCGGTGAATTTTACTTTCTGCACGAATGTACCCTTATTTTCGAAATAGTGGAGGGTCATTTCAAACATCTTGTCGAAGTGCTCCACTACTTTCCCCTTCGGAGTGAGTTTACCCACCAGCTCTGCACCTTCCAGTTGGTCAAAGTTGATGGTTGCAGACACAGGACCATCTTCAGGCAAGTCGGTTGAATAAAGATGCCATCCGGCATCAATCGTGGCATTGAATACCAATTCTGCTTCCGTGTCGGAAATCTTTTTCAGTTCAGTTTGGAACTTGATGGGTTCCTGCATTTGCGCCAACATGGGCAACAAGCCAATGAAGGCAAACAAATAGGTCAATACTGTTCTCTTTTTCATTCTATTATCAAATTGTTTGTTTCGTGCTTTTACATAAATCCGTGCAAAGATAGCCAAAAGTACACAGCTATACAAAATATTTCCTCACTTTTATATACTTGCCCACATAAAATAGGTGTTTGATGCACCCTCTTATTTCCAAAGACACGGATTACACAGACTATCGGACATTCAAAACTATCCGTAATAATCTGTGTAATCCGTGCCTGAAATCCTAATTTTGACACACATCTTCGGGGAGACGTGTCAAAACGACAGAGTCTTTATCACTCCCACTCGATCGTTGCCGAGGGTTTCGGTGACATATCGTAGCAAACGCGGTTGATGCCGGGCACCTCGCGCAGGATGCGGTCGGTAATCTTCATGAGGATGGGCCACTCAATCTGCTCGATGGTGGCGGTCATGGCGTCCACGGTGTTGACGGCGCGGATGATGACGGGCCAGTCGTAAGAGCGGGCATTATCCTTCACGCCCACGCTCTTGAAGTCGGGCACCACGGTGAAGTACTGCCACACCTTCTTGTCGAGTCCGGCCAAGGCAAACTCCTCGCGCAGGATGGCGTCGCTCTCGCGCAGGGCTTCGAGGCGGTCGCGGGTGATGGCACCAAGGCAGCGCACGCCCAAGCCGGGGCCGGGGAAGGGCTGACGGTAAACCATCTCGTAGGGCAAGCCAAGCTCGACACCACAGGCACGCACCTCGTCCTTGAAGAGCTGCTTCAGCGGCTCGACGAGCTCGAATTGCAGGTCTTCGGGAAGTCCGCCCACGTTGTGGTGGCTCTTCACCATCTTGGCCGTCTTGGTGCCACTCTCCACAATGTCGGGATAGATGGTTCCCTGACCGAGGAAGTCGATGCCACCGGCTAGTTTGCGAGCCTCCTCCTCAAACACGCGGATGAACTCGCCACCGATAATCTTGCGCTTCTGTTCGGGATCGGCCACCCCTTCGAGCAGGCCGAGAAAACGGTCGGTTGCATCCACATACACCAAGTTGGCACACAACTGGTTGCGGAACACCTCCACCACATTTTCGCTCTCACCCTTACGCATGAGGCCGTGGTTCACATGCACACAGACGAGGTTGTCGCCGATAGCCTTCAGCAACAGGGCGGCCACTACGGAGCTGTCCACTCCACCCGAAAGGGCAAGCAACACCTTCTTGTCGCCCACCTGACGACGGACGAGCTCAATCTGGTCGGCCACAAAGTTCTTCATGTTCCAGTTGGCCTCGGCCTTGCACGTATCAAACACAAACGACTTGACTGCCGCCTTGATGGCCTCCTCGTCGTTTTCAAACTGAGCGAGTTTCACCTCACAGAGGGCCTTGTCGTGACCGGCCGCCATCACGGGAAAACCGGCTTCGTAAATTTCGGGCAACACGTCGATGGCCACGCCGTCAATCACATTGTTGGGGCCTCCGTTGATGATGACACCCTTCACGTTGGGCAACGCCTTCAACTCAGCGGCGGTGATGTCGTGCGGATAGATTTCGCTATACACACCCAGTGCACGGATGGCTCGGGCAAGCACGGTGTTTTCGTGGCTTCCCAAGTCGAGGATTACAATCATGTCTTGCTTCATTTTCTTCTTCTCCTTTATATTATAGTTAATCATTCATATTCTGTCATTTGCCACAAAAAACAAAGAAAGCGCCACCCAACAGCCCAAGGGTAACACTTCTTCTCTTCATCGCTTTGCAAGGGGGCGCATCCGACAACCAGCCAGCCATGCTGCCTGCGCACTACAAGTGGGAAAGATGCTCTTGCCATGCATATTACTAATACTCTGTTTTTTATCCGGCTGCGCCCCGATTATCCGAAACGCGGTGCAAAAGTAATACAAAATCGGGAAACTGATGCATAAGGAGAAAACTTTTTTTCGCATTCCCCCTCAACTTTTGCATTTTCCCCACTGTACAGGAACGCACTCTTGTAAACATTTCATCATTTACAATGTAAGAAAACAGGAAAAACGCATTCCTTCACGGACATCATCCCAAGGCTAATTCCACCTTATCCCAAGGCTAAAGCCACCTTACCCATGGGCTGAACATCAAGCATTTATAATCTAATAAAAAAAGCATCTATTTTTCGTGCAAAAGCAAACTTGCGTCCATATACGCAATTCTCGCACGGCCATTACTGTATATTTATGCACGGTGCCCGTATAATTATGCATTCAAGAACATCAGAAAAACAGTTACAAACCCCGTCCAACGAAGCCTTTCAGCTCAACCTGTCCTAAAAATCCGAATAACCGCTCCTAAAGTTCCGCAGAAATTCTCCTGCACACCTCCCGATTCTCTGGTGCGCACATGCGGAAATTCTCCTACGATTCCGCCGAACTTTAGGAGAAAATGGGCGGAAACGCTCCTCTGCAGCCCTATACTTCAGCCCATCCACCCTCCACTCCTTTGCATAAATATGCAGGAATGCACCTGTCACGCCGTTTTCCCATTGACAAAACAGGAATGAAACAGATGTGCGGGAATTGTTACCGAAGGATGTAAAGGAAAGTGTCAGTCAAGGGTTATTTATTCCTTATCAAACACATAGAATCCGGCCTCGCTCGGATGGTCGAGTATGGTACTTTCGGGGTCTTCTTTAGTCAGCAACCAGCTCATCCAGATGTCGCCGGCCGCAGCGGCAATGAAAAGGATTCCCCATGCCAACAGAGGGATACTGCCTATAATCAGGGAAACCACGGCAGGGATAATGCCCAATACCACCAAGGGCAACAAGGCACCGACCAAATAGGCTTTGACGCTCATCGGCTCGTTGCAATGGCAATAGGGGGTAAGCATTTTCCACATCACACCAAAGCTGATGCTCTTCCATCCGCTCTTGGCGTAGCAGGCCCACCCGATGCCGTGCAACAGCTCATGCACCACAATGCCGATTAAAAAGGCAATAAGCCACCAAATGCCGGCAAATCCGAATATACTTCTCTCACCTTCCCAACCGGCCGTTCCCCAAATCAGGTAGAAGGGGACAATAAACACCACGCCACTGACAATCAGCAGCACAATCGAAAACACATTGGCCGCTACGATGTCTATTGCCACCTTGCGCCCCTTTGTTACATCAAGATGTTCCATACAAACTTATTATCAAACCAAAAATTGGGCACAAAGATAGCAAAAAAATCTCCTTATCATCAATGAAAGTACTAAAAAATAAATACTTATCAAATACTTTCATCACTCACTCGCGAGCATTGGCCAAGTTGAG
>CAZDAN010000191.1:0-3995 GCA_964503565.1 uncultured Bacteroides sp. | reverse complement strand
GAATACATGCCTGTCACGCATGGGGTCACGGGTTCGAGTCCCGTACGCACCGCAACGAAAAAAGGAATCCTTATTGAAAGGGTTCCTTTTTTTTGTTTGCGACATTTCCTTTTTCTCTAAGAATCATTTTCTCTGGTAATCCTTTCTTCGCTACGCTCAACAGTTCGTTTCCTGAAGAGGTGGACTATGGATGTGCTTCGCGGGGTTATGTGAAGTGCAGTCTTACCCCCTCCAAAGTGCGGGGATGAGGGCTGAAAGATGCAGGTAGGCATAGCGGACGATGGCGACGAGGAGTCCGTTGTGCTTACGGTCGAAGTGGAAGGCGTCGGTAGGATGATAGTACGACGTAGGGGCATAGAGATGGGCAAGGCGCTTCCTTATTGAAAGGTGGGAGTTAAAGCAGGCGGGATGTAGGTTGCTGATGTCGCACCGGCCGACGTATTGGGCCGTGGAGAAGACTCCGATGCCGTGTGTGGCGGCGGACAGGGCGTAGTCGTAGTCGCCAAAGGCATGGCGGTAGTAAGGGTCGTTGGCTCCTACCTTATTATATATATGGCGTGGGATGAGCACAGCGTTGCCGTGCATGAGGCGGAGCTGTTGCATGGCTCCCGTGCAGGAAATCCAACCTTTGCGCGTGCGGCCGCCGTAGGTGGTGACGTAGGGTGGTTGTGTGGAGGAAATGCATCCGGCTATGATGGCGCGATGAGCCTTTTGTGCCGAACATTCCAACAGATGGGTGATGGCTGTGGGCAGGAGCATTGTGTCGTCGTTGAGCCACAGGTAGAAATCGTAATCCTTGTCGGAAGCTGCAGCTTTCCAAGCCTCGTACATGCCCCGGTTCCAATAGAGCTGGCCGTTTCCGGGTACAATGGTGACTTGGCCGGGCAGCAGTTGTTCGACGCTATCGGGGGTTCCGTCTGTGCAACCATCGTCGGTAAGGTAGAGGTGCCAACGGAGGCCGTCGTCCCACTCCTGTCCGAGCAGGCATTGCAGACAACGGAGGGTGGTTTCGCGTCGGTTGTGCACGGTCATCAGTATGGCTATATGCGTCATTTTCATACTCCCTTTGTCCAGAAATCGATGTATTGTGCGGCCACCTTTACGTGGTCGTGGTGTCGCTCGACATACAGCCGGCTTTCGGCCGACAGGCGGGCGATGCGTTCGGGGTGGAGGACAAGCTGCTCCAGTTGGCGATACACATCCTCTTCGTCGGGCTGCACATTGATGATGGGGCGCAGCTCCGTCTCGCGGATGATTTCGTAGTTCTCCGGTTCGCCGCCGCCCACGACGATAAGTCCTTTTCCCATGGCCAGCAGGGCGTTCATGGCGGGAGTGTAGGAGTAGAGCTGGTCGAGGATGGTGTCAGAGGAGTTCATCATGTGTTGGTACTCTTCGTAGGGGACAGACTCGGCTTTGACTATCTCGCAACGGTCAGGGTAGGCCCGGTGGAGGCGTTCGAGTGCGTGGAGCATGATGTCGGTACCCTTGTATTGGCTGCGCGCCCGTTGTATGCCGATGAAGAATCGCACGGGGCGTCCTTCGGGGCGCGGTTCGTGGGGGCTGAGGCTGCCGAGGTTGATAGGGAAAGGGATGAACGCCGTCTTCTCGGGAAAGTGGAGCCGGTAGCAGGCGTAGTATTCATACAAGCCCGTTGGGATGCCGTCGCAATCGGCGGCAATGTATTGGTTCAGCCGGCTTTTGGGAGTGTCAATCCAGTCGGCCAGTTCGTGACGGATGTCGGCGCTGTCGCGCAAGGTGGTGCCGAAGTTAAAGTCGGAGTAACGGAAAGTCTGTGTGGTGGTACAGGTGTGCACCCAGTAGTAGTCCATTCCGTATCCGCCAAGGAACACCTTGCCGTTGTGGCGGCGCAGGTATTTATAAATAGGTAACAGCCGCTCGGCTTTCAGTTCGAGAAAGCAGGGGTTGATGAGCTGTACCACATCGTAGCCGCGCAGGCGGGGAAGGGTGAGAATCACCTTGGCCAGATAGCGCAGGCCGTCCCATCGGCCTTGTGTGGGACGCACCAGGGAGATGTCGCGCCGGTAGTTCTTCCAGAAGTCGCCGTGAGAGACCACACACACTTGGTGTCCCAAGGCACGGAGTCCCTCGGCCAGCGTCCAATGGACGTTACTATATTCGCCGAGCAGAAGTATTTTCATAACATGTTTTGCAAAAACTTCTACAAAGATAGGAGTATTTTGTGAATAAAGCACTATCTTTGCCCGATATTGTTAAAAAGAAGATGCATAAAGGCGAAGAAAAGAAGTCGAGGTCAACGTATGATCATGTTATCAAGTACACCGGTTTGTTCGGCGGTGTACAGGGACTTGGGTTGTTGACTTCCATCATCAGAAACAAACTGGTAGCCGAAATCTTGGGTCCTGCCGGTTTGGGTCTCATCTCGCTGTACAATGCTGCTGCCACCCTTTTGAGCAACTCCACCAACTTCGGCATTTCGTTCAGCGCCGTACGCCATGTCTCGGAGCTTTACGAGCAAGGCGATAAGGAGGCTTTGGCCCGCTTTATCCAAGTTGTGCGCACCTGGAGCCTCGCCACGGCTTTGTTGGGCATGGTCGTGTGTGCGGCCTTGTCTCCCTTGTTGAGTCTCAGCTATTTTCCCGACGACCCCGGTCAGTGGCTCTCCTTCATCTGGTTGTCGCCCGTGGTGGGCCTGATGGCTCTGACGGGTGGCGAGCTGGCCATCTTGAAGGGGGCGCGTTGCCTGCGGCGCGTTGCCTTGCAGTCGCTGGTCAATTCCCTTTGTGCGCTAGTCATTTCCGTGCCTTTGTTCTACGTTTGGGGCGAGCGGGCCATCCTGTGGTCGCTGGTGTTGGTGGCGCTGTGTACGTTTGTCACCACGCTCTATTTCTCGGCCCGCAATTATCCCGTCTCATTCAAGTACGGTTTCAAGAACTCCTACGTCGAGGGTAAGAAGATGATCAGCTTGGGTACCGCTTTCATTCTGGCCGGTATCTTGGGTTCGGGTGTTGAGTTCCTGATAAGGGCTTATATGGTGCAGACCGGCTCGGAGGCCGACGTGGGCATGTACAGTGCCGGCTACCTGCTCACGGTGACGTATGCATCGATGGTGTTTACGGCCATGGAGACCGACTTCTATCCCCGCTTGTCGGCCGTGAACAACGATATTCGCCAAGCGAACGAAGTGATAAACCGCCAGATTGAGGCTTCGGTGCTGTTGATTTCCCCCATGCTGGTGGCACTGTGGGTGGCGTTTCCCGTTCTTCTTTCCTTGTTCTACAACGAAGAGTTTCTGCCTGTCATAGGCATGGCCCAGTGTGCCATCTTTGGTATGTATATGCGGTCGGTGGCTTTGCCGATTTCCTATTTCTCGTTGGCCAAAGGGCGTTCGCGGGTCTATCTGTTTACCGAAGCGGTGTACGATGTGGCGGCCGTCTGCTTCATTGTGTGTGGCTATACGTTGGACGGGTTGCGCGGGGCAGGTGTCGCCCTTTCGATGGCGGCGGCGTTCGACCTGCTGTTGGTGTGGCTCACGGCCCGTAAGCTCTATGGTTTTGTCCTTTTCAAAAAAGCGCTGAAGATGCTGGCAATCCAGCTGCCGTTCGGTGTCCTGACCTTCTTGGTGACTACCCAGACTGAAGGGGCGGCCTATTGGGCACTGGGCGGTGTGTGTGTGCTTTGCTCGGGCTTTGTCTCTGTCCGCATCCTGTCGCGCGAAACCACGCTGCTTCATAGCTTCTGGGACAAGATAAAGAGACGTATAGACCGTAAACGTATGGATAAATAACTGTTTCTGGGATGAAGGTATCGGTTCTTGTGGCGGTGTACAACGCTGAAAAGTATCTGCGTAAATGTCTGGACTCGTTGGTCAATCAGACGCATCGTGATTTGCAGATTATCTGCATCGACGATGCTTCGACGGATTCCTCGTGGCAAGTGTTGGAGGAGTATGCCGGCTGCGATGCCCGCATCTGCCTGCTCAGGATGCCCGAGAACCGGGGACAGGCCGCCGCCCG
>CAZDAN010000190.1:0-4022 GCA_964503565.1 uncultured Bacteroides sp. | reverse complement strand
TCAGGGGGCATTTTTATTTCGCCTCAAAGGGTCAACACTATTTCGCCACACGGGGGTCAAACGCACGCGACTTTTCCAGTGCCCCTCTGGTGACGTTTTTATGCAATTGTCGGAGGATTCTCTCCCCTTTTGTATGCTTTATTGCAAAATATCCGCTCCAATCTTACGGCAGTTTGCCGCTTTTTTTCTACTTTTGCGGAAGTTTTCGAACTGATAACAGATAACAGATAACAGATCCTTTGAATATATAAGACATAATGGGAGGTTTTTTCGGAACAGTATCTACACGCAGTTGCGTGACGGACTTGTACTACGGTACGGACTACAATTCACACATGGGAACAAAGCGTGGAGGTCTGGCCACCTATAGCAACGAACGCGGTTTCATCCGCTCCATCCACAATCTTGAGAGTGCCTATTTCCGCTCGAAGTTCGAGGGCGACCTCGGAAAGTTTGAGGGAAACTCCGGCATAGGTGTCATCAGCGACACCGACCCGCAACCGATGGTCATCAACTCCCATTTGGGCAAGTTTGCCATCGTCACCGTAGCCAAAATCAACAACATCAAGGAGCTGGAGCAGGAGCTGCTGGCCGAGGGAATCCACTTTGCCGAAATGTCTTCGGGAAAGACCAACCCCACCGAGCTGATAGCCCTGTTGGTGGTGAAGGGAAAAAACTTTGTTGAGGGAATCGAAAACGTATATAATAAGGTGAAAGGCTCCTGCTCGATGCTCATCCTTACCGAGGACGGCATCATTGCTGCGCGTGACCGGTTGGGACGTACGCCCATCGTCATCGGCAAGAAGGAGGGAGCATACGCCGCCACGTCGGAGTCTACAGCCTTTCCCAACCTTGATTTTGAGATTGAGCGTTACATAGGGCCTGGCGAGATTGTGCGCCTCCGTCCCGATGGGGTGGAGCAGATGCGCAAGCCCAACGAACAGATGCAGATATGCTCTTTCTTGTGGGTCTACTACGGATTCCCCGTCTCCTGCTACGAAGGGCGCAACGTCGAAGAGGTACGCTTCGGATGCGGCTACGAGATGGGTGCCAAGGACAAGGCCGAGGTCGACTGCATCTGTGGCATCCCCGACTCAGGCGTAGGCATGGGACTTGGCTACTCCGAGGGCAAGGGAGTGCCCTATCATCGAGCCGTCACCAAATATACCCCCACGTGGCCCCGCAGTTTCACTCCCAGCAATCAGGAGCTCCGCAGCCTTGTGGCCAAGATGAAACTGATCCCCAACCGCACGATGATGACCGGCAAGCGTCTCCTCTTCTGCGACGACTCCATTGTGCGCGGCACTCAGCTGAAGGACAACGTGAAGATGCTCTTCGACTACGGCGCCAAGGAGGTGCACATGCGCATCGCCTGTCCGCCCCTCATCTACGGATGCCCCTTCCTCAGCTTCAGCAGCAGCAAGACCGACCTTGAGCTGATGACCCGCCGCATCATCAAGGAACTGGAGGGCGATGAAAACAAGGACTTGAAGAAGTACGCCGACCCCGATTCGCCCGAACATCGCCGCATGGTGCAGTGCATCGCCGGCAAGTTTGGCCTCACTTCCCTTGAGTTCAACCGTGTGGACACCCTTGTGAAAGCCATCGGCCTGCCCAAGTGCAAGGTATGCACCCATTGCTTTGACGGAAGCAGTTACTTTTAAATATAAAACCATGACCCTCGTAGAAAGATTCCTTAAGTACGTCAGTTTCGACACCCAGTCGAGCGACGAGAGCGGCGTGACCCCCAGCACAGACAAACAGATGGTGTTTGCCCGCTACCTGAAAACCGAGTTGGAACAGCTTGGCCTCGAAGAGATTGAGTTGGACGAGTATGGCTACCTGTATGCCACCCTACCCGCCAACACCGACAAGCCCCTGCCCACTGTAGGCTTCATTGCCCACATGGACACCAGTCCTGATTGCAGCGGAGCAGACATCCGTCCCCGCATCGTAGAGAACTACGACGGCTCAGACATCGTACTCTGTGCCGAAGAGGGTATCATCCTATCCCCCAACCAGTTCCCCGAATTGCTTGAACACAAAGGGGAAGACCTCATCGTCACCGATGGAAAGACTCTTCTCGGTGCCGACGACAAGGCCGGTATTGCCGAAATCGTCTCTGCCATGGTTTGGCTGAAGGAGCATCCCGAAGTGAAGCACGGCCGCATACGCGTAGGCTTCAATCCGGACGAAGAGATAGGCCTCGGCGCCCATAAGTTCGATGTCGAGAAGTTTGGTTGCCAGTTTGCCTACACCATGGACGGCAGCGAAGTGGGCGAACTGGAGTTCGAGAACTTCAATGCCGCCGGTGCCAAGTTCACCATCAAGGGGCGCAACGTCCATCCCGGCTACGCCAAAGGTAAGATGATAAACTCCATGCTCGTGGCCAACCATCTGATGAGCCTCGTGCCTGCCGACGAAACACCCGCCACTACCGAGGGTTACGAAGGCTTCTACCACCTCGTAGGCCTGCAGGGCGAAGTCGAGCAGACTACCCTCAGCTACATCATCCGCGACCACGACCGCGCCCGCTTTGAGGAGCGCAAGCAATTCATGGCTTCCCTCGTCGAACAGCTCAATGCCCATTATGGCGAACCTCTCGTCAGCCTCGACATGAAGGACCAGTATTACAACATGCGCGAGAAAATCGAGCCGGTGATGTACGTCATCGACATTGCCAAGCAAGCCATCAGCGAAGCGGGCATCACTCCCGTTGTGAAGGCTATCCGCGGTGGCACCGACGGTGCACAGCTCTCGTTCAAGGGACTGCCCTGTCCCAATATCTTCGCCGGTGGTCTCAACTTCCACGGCCGCTACGAGTTTGTCCCCATCCAGTCGATGGAGAAAGCCATGCAGGTGGTGGTGAAAATTGCCGAATTGGTAGCAAGCAAATAATAAGATTCCAATAAAACGGTTCCTTGTCATTCCGGGCGATATAAGACTTTAGCCAGATGACAAGGAACCTTCAAGACTTTTACCTAACGATTAATAGAGGGTGTCATAGCCGACTTTTAGACGCGGATAACACCACGTCCCCTCGGATAGTTATCCCCCCCTTTCACGTCCCCTCGGATATGTTATCCGAGGGGGT
Organism: uncultured Bacteroides sp.; assembly: GCA_964503565.1. Lineage (GTDB taxonomy): Bacteria > Bacteroidota > Bacteroidia > Bacteroidales > Bacteroidaceae > Phocaeicola_A. The sequence goes on along the minus strand of CAZDAN010000190.1, from coordinate 928 downwards.
AGAGGTAGGGGTCTCTGACCCCTGTTACATTGGCGGGTCACAGACCCTGATACTATGTTACGGCGGATTACAAATCCGCCGTGACAAACAAAATGACAAAATGCGGAGGGACGGCGGATTGCAAATCCGCCGTGACGGTCGGGCGGACCCACCCTGCCCTATTATTCATTCTCCGTACTTGTGGAAAGGGTTATCAAGCCGTCGGTCGAGTACTCCTCATCGTTTATCCATGCTGAACAGTCAGTGATTGTTTCTGCATAGATGCGGCCGTTGGTAAACGTGCAATTGCTGTACGTCGCCTTGGCGCAGCCTACATAGAGGTCGTACCACGGAGATGAACCCGTCAGTGTGGCACCGGTCAGTGAGGCCAAGCCTTGGGCACCCTCTTCCATTCCATAGTAGTTGTTCTGCAGCGATACGGCGGTGAACTTCTCCGACACGAACGTGCCGCCCGTGATGGTGAGGTGCCAAGGATAGTCGGTAGAGTTGCCGTTCACGAGCGGACCGTCGCAATAGATGGTGGCAACTTTCTCGCCTGTGGTGGTGTAGGTGCCGCCGTTGATGGTCACGCTGCCGCCACGGTTATCGATGCAGTTGTACAGTGCCGTGATGGCCGAGCCTGCTGTCGTGCCCGTGATGGTGAGGTTGACATCCTGGCTCACAGCGATGGCATCGGAGGCCGCGGCCACGATGCTATGGCCGTTCAAGTCCAGCGTCACACTCTTTCCGACGGACCATACGCTCGACAGCGATACGCCATTGCCCAGCTTCAAGGTTGCTCCTTCCGAAGCCTGGGCAAGGGCCGTTCTCAGTCCCTCACCACAGAAGACGGTGTAGGTGTTCGAGGTTTCGTCGTACTCGTTTTCAATATACTCCTCCGCCACACCGCCGTCGATGTTGTCGGTAGTTCCCCACTCCTCTACGCTTA
>CAZDAN010000189.1:0-4023 GCA_964503565.1 uncultured Bacteroides sp. | reverse complement strand
CATCCTTTGCGGCACAAACAGTAGCCAGCAACACGGTGTTACCCATGCGCAGCATTACCGAACCGTCGGCCTGCTTTGCCAACTTTCCCGTCTCAAGTGTGATGGTTCTTCCATCAGGCAACTTGACCTCTTTTGTTATTACGTTCATCTAAATAAATAATTATAGTTTTGTACTATCTTTCCAAAAATCGTGCAAAGATACGGTTTTCGACTTGATAATGAGCAAGAAAAATCAAGAAAAGTGTTTAATATTCCTTTTTTTTATAAATTTAATACGAAAAATGCTGTTTTTAGGGGCGAACAGTTGTACCTTTGCCGCACAAAAAGCAAAAAAAGGCATGAAGAAGAATTTAATCGTTGCGGCTGCGTCAATTCTGTTGGTGTTGGCTGCGTGTAAAGAGAGAGGTGAACAGTTCCAAGTGAAAGGCCATATTGCCGAGGCGGCCGACAAGGTGCTCTATTTCGAGGCGGCAGCCCTTGATGGCATTCAGGTGCTCGATTCGGCGAAGCTGGACAAGCAGGGTGCTTTCTCCTTCAGTCATAAGCGGCCCGATGGCCCTGACTTTTATCGCTTGCGCATCGGTGGGCAGGTGGTGAACTTGGGTGTCGATTCTACCGAAGTGGTCACTGTAAACGGTTCGCTCCCCACTTTGGCTGCCGGCTACACGGTGAAGGGTTCGGTCGAGAGTGAGAAAATCAAGGAACTTTCTGTCCGTCAGATGGAGTTGCAGGAGCAAATCCGCCGGTTGGCAGCCCATCGCCTTCCCATCGGTGACTTCCGCGACAGCGTAAACCGCATGGTCAGCAGTTACAAACAACAGATTCTTCACGACTACATTTACAGCAATCCCCGTTCGGGCTATGCCTACTATGCCCTGTTCCAGCGTATCAACGGCAACCTTCTGTTCAATCCCGAAGAGCCTTCGCGCGAAGATACACGTGCTTTTGGTGCTGTGGCCACGTCGTGGGATATGTATTACCCCCATTCGTTGCGGACGGTCAATCTCCACAACATTGCCATGCGTGGCATGAAAAATACCCGCAAACCCCTCCCGACCACTATTCCCGAGGAACTGATTCACGAGGTTACGTTGCTTGACCTGGCCTTGCCCGACTTGCGCGGAACCACCCGTCGGCTCACCGAACTGAAAGGAAAGGTGGTGCTGCTCGATTTCACCGTCTATCAGAACCAGGCTTCGCCCGCGCGCAACATTGCCATGCGCGAACTCTATACTAAGTATGCTGCCCAGGGGCTTGAAATCTATCAGGTCTCTTTCGATGCCGACGAACATTTCTGGAAGACCTCGGCCGACAACCTCCCTTGGATATGTGTGCGCGACGCCGACGGGGCATCGGCCACCACCTATCGGGTGACCGACCTGCCCACCTATTTCCTTATCGACCGTGGCAACGGCCTCTACAAACGAAGCTCCGACATCAAGGATGCCCAACAGCTGGAGGCGGAGATTGAAAAACTCCTGCGCGGGTAGGGATTCTCAGGTGTAATTTGTCTTATTCCACATACTTTGTCAGATATTCCACATCCAGTCGGGATATTATCCCTATCTTTGCCGCGTTAAAACAGTAAAAAGAACGATGAAGAAGATAGTATCGACTCTCCTTCTTGTGCTGGCTACCTTGGGTGTGCAGGCACAGGAACAGCCCGAGAAGACACCGGCATTCCCCGGTGCCGAGGGATATGGCCGCTATGTCACCGGCGGACGTGGTGGTAAGGTGTATCATGTGACCAACCTGAACGACTCGGGCACCGGCTCGTTCCGTTGGGCCTGTGAACAGGCAGGCAAGCGCACCATCGTGTTCGATGTGTGTGGAACCATCCACTTGAAATCAACCCTGAAGTTGCGCAACGGCGATGTCACCATTGCCGGACAGACCGCTCCTGGCGACGGCATCTGTGTGGCCGACTGGGATTTCATCATCTCTGCCCCGAACGTGATTGTGCGCTACATGCGCTTCCGTCCCAGCGACACCTCGGGTGGCGAGCCCGATGGACTGAGCGGCATGGACGGGCGGGACATCATCGTGGACCACTGCTCTGTGTCGTGGAGCGTGGACGAGTGCCTCTCAGTCTATGGCAATGAGCACATGACCGTGCAGTGGTGCATCATCTCGCAGAGTCTGCGCAACTCCACCCACGCCAAGAGTGCCCACGGCTACGGAGGCAACTGGGGCGGCAAGGGTGCCAGCTATCACCACAACCTGATTGCCCACCACGACTCGCGCACACCCCGTCTGGGCAACCGCCCCACCTACGTGCAGCAGGACACCACCGACATCCGCAACAACGTTATCTACAACTGGGCCGGAAACGGTTGCTACGGCGGTGAAGGCATGAAGGTCAACTTTGTGAACAACTACTACAAGCCCGGCCCCGGCACCGACAAGCGTGCTTCGGGCAGCCGTTCGGCCTTGGCCTACCGCATCTGCGGCTTGGGAATCTCCACCAAGGAGACCGACGGCAGTTACATGATTTGGGGCAAATACTACGTCAACGGCAACGACAACCCCGACCATCCGACCCTCATCAACAAGAACTGGGAGATGGGCATCTATCCGCAAATCAGCAGCGACAATCCCGGCTATACCTCCGTTACGAAGGACACCATCCGTCTGGACGAACCGCTTCCTTTTATACATGTTACCACTCACACGGCTAAACAGGCCTACGAGAAGGTGTTGGCCTATGCCGGCTGTTCGCGCAGCCGCGACTGGGTGGACAGCCTCGTGGTCAGCGACACCCGCTTGCGCAAAGCCTCGTTCACCGGAAAGGGCAGTGGCAACAATCCCGGTGTGATTGATACCCCCTACGACCTGAAGCCCGCCGGTGCCGACGACACGTGGACACCCTGGCCCGCCTTGGAGAAGACCCGCACCTACGTGGATGCCGACGGTGACGGTATGGACGACACGTGGGAAAGCCAGAACGGCTTGGACAGCAGTAATCCTGCCGACGGCAACCGCCTGAACGACGAGGGCTACACCATGCTGGAAGTCTATATGAACTCCCTGGTGGCCGACATCACCGAAGGACAGCTCGAGGGTGGCACTCCCGAGGGTTGCATCGAATACTACAACCCCGATGAAGGCGTCATCCGCATTCCCGCCACGAACGTCGACCTCAATGAAAGCGAAATCTCTATGGTGAGCGACGGAAAGAAGAAGGCTTGCATCAAGGCAGGCAAGGCCGACAGCTTCAGCCACAACGACAACCTCTCCATCCAGTTGGCCAACGCCACGCCCGGCATCTACACCATCCAGTTTGGATCCGCCACCACTCGCAGTGACTTCAAACTGGCCGTGAAGGTGACCGACAACAACACCGGAGCCGTAGAGGCCGAGAAGACCCTCACCATCGCCAACACGGGCGACTGGCAGGTGTACAAAACCTACAACTTGTACACACAGGTGATGTCCGCCGGACGCAAGACTCTCAGCTTCACCTTCCTGAGTAGCCGTGGGCAATACACCGGCAACTTGGAGAAACTGACCATCAGCCTGAAGGAGGCCGTCGATGCCATCCGTCCCAACGTGGCCGCTCCTGCTGAGGCTCCCACAACCATCTACACCATCGATGGCCGCATTGCCGGCGACGATGCTTCCGCTCTGCCTCGCGGCATCTATGTCATTGGCAACAAGAAGGTGGTGGTGAAGTAAACGGAGGGGTGTCAAAATCCAAGAATACTTCTTGTAAAGAAACAAAAAAAAACGCATCCCTCCTTTTGCCTCAGCCCATGAATGATGTCACCTCATCCATGGGCTGAGTCTTTCTTGCTTGTGTCTTGAAAATCAGTCGCTTGTGCCTCTTCTGAAATTTTGCCCATTTTTCGTGCGAAAGAAAAACCGCGCCCATACAGGCGATTCTCACGAGGTCTGTTTTGCATAAATATACGCTCACTGTATATTTATACATTTTTTTGCCGGAAAAATCAAGCAAAAACCGCTATTTCCCTACCCTTTAGCGGCTAACCTCTCGAGAGGTCAGCCGCTGACCACTTGAGAGGA
>CAZDAN010000188.1:0-4064 GCA_964503565.1 uncultured Bacteroides sp. | reverse complement strand
CAAAGATAGAAATACTACAGACAGGCTACAATACGCTATCGCGGATGGTTGTACGGCAATTACGGTGAGTGGACGGAGTTTTCTGTTCAGAAAAAGACAACTTACAACGCCTCTATTTCTTCTGCTGAAAGACCGGTGGATTTGATGATGGCCGTAAGCGTCGGGGCACAAAAAAAGCCCCCAACTCGTGGGGGCTTCTTTGGCTTCGGTCACAGAAGCCGGATGTCAAATTTTAAACAGTGACCGTTAATAAGGTGTCTGCCAATTGATGTAATCCGTTGGCTATTTTTTTTGTCTGTTCAGGACGCGGCACAGACCTACCCGAAGCATAGTGTGCCAGCTGCTTTTGGTTTATGCCTGTAATCTTTTCTAATGCGGAGAAAGTAAAGATGCCTCGTTCACGATAATATTCCAATAGACACTGGACATCGAACTTGTACACCACTTCATACTCTCCATCGAACAATGCGGGATATTCATCTCCGTCTTCCTTAGCACAGTCCACGTAGAAATCAATGCTCTCTTGAACTTCTTTTTTGAATATCTCAAAATTGTCACTTCCCGTAACTACCCATCCGGGCAGGATGTCACAAGAACAGCAATACCCAGTTTCGGTACGAGCTGTCAACATTACCACTTTTTCCATATTCATTATTTTATTTGTTATAAAGGAGCAGCTGCGGTGTCTCCACCGACAGCCGCTCATTTTAGCCAAATAGTAAACACGCCTCCAATCCAGTTTGTTGAGAGCCGAAGCTCACGGGGGGAGTTCAGAACTCCAACCCCGATTGAGCTTCAATGCTTTCAAGAAGTCGTCCCCAGATTACACCACTTTTTGTCCGTTTACGGTCACTTTGCCTGGTTTCGTAGGATGTACGAATTGGCGGTGGCTGCCTCTTTGTGTCTTCTTGACCCATCCGTCAGCTTTGAGAGCCGCAAGGATGGCAGAGACTTTCACTACTCTCATAGAACGCGTTGTTTAAAATTTGACGTTACAAAGATAGTAATTTTACTATTATCCTCCAAATGTTTTCTAAAAAAGTAGTAAAATTACTATTATTTTCCCTCCGTGGTTGAAGGAACGGTAGAAAAACATTCCGCTTTCGGGTCCCACCGCGATTCCTTCGCGATGCTACGGAATCGCGGTGGGGCGCTGTCATCCGCACAAAGCGCAAAAAAACCGCCTTGATTGCTCAAAGCGGTTTTTTCGGTCGGTGTCAGAACAGACTATTTAACGTGAGATTCGCAATTATTTCACAAATTTTATGGGGCAAGACTGATAGCTGTATGGGCAATGTTTACAGATGCTTCTTCGGATAGAGAGCATCCCACCACGAGGAGTCGCCCTTGAGCCAACGCTGGAACCAAGCCATCTGTGTGGCCAGCCACTTCTCGCGCTTGGTGTAATCGAGGATGTGATGGTCCTGCCCCTTCACCTGTACCAAAGCAACTTCGCGCCCCAAGAGTTTCAAAGCAGTGAACATCTGCAGGCTTTCGATGGGGGGAACATTGGTGTCCACGTCGCCATGAAGCAAGAGGAGCGGAGTGTGAATCTTGTCAGCATTGAACAAGGGAGAACGGTCAACATAGAGTTCGCGATGGCTCCACGGATAACTTCCGGCCATACTCACCTCGCTGTAGTTGTAGCCCCAATAACCTTGTCCCCAATAGCTGGTGTGGTTGGCAATGCCGGCATGGCTGACGGCAGCGGCAAAGAGGTCGGTCTTCGTCTGTAGATACATCGTCATGAATCCACCATACGATGCCCCCATACAACCAATCTTGGTAGAATCGACATAGGGATGTTCGCGGCAGAATTGGCGGGTACCTTCAATAATGTCGTCAGCCGGTCCTACGCCTGCCGTATTGACGTGTCGCGATGCCCACTCCTGTCCGAAACCGGTGGCACCACTGGGTTGCAGGATGTAGGCCACATAACCTAAAGAGTTCCAATAGTGGGCACAGTAGTGAAGACCAAAACTGCGCGACACGGGCGAACAACCGCCGTAGTAATAGACAATCAGGGGATATTTCTTGCTTGCATCGAAGTCGGCGGGCAGATAACAGCGGCCATAAACGGTGTCGCCCCGCAAGTTCTGGAAATTCCAGTCAGTACATTGTCCAATGCGGGCATCACCAAGCACTGTTGCACCATCAAAAAGTTGCAGTTCCTTCTCTTTCTTCAGGTTCATCACGTAGGCCGAAGCCGGCTCCATCACACTTTCGGACAGATAAGCCAGCGTGGGCGACTGAGTGGCCAGACCGAGACGATAAGCATACTCACCCGAAGTGGGCAAACGGCGTATCGTTCCATCGGCGGGGTCGAGGGAGAAGATACGGACGTAGTCGCGGTCTTCGGCCGTGAGATAGACCTTCCCATCAGCCATCGACCACTCTACACTGCTCACCGAAGGATTGAAATCGCGCGTCAAGGGAGTGACCTCCTTCGATGCAATGTCAAAAAGGAAGAGTTCGTTCTCCGTCATGCTGGGGATAACCTCAGGGGGAAGCACACAACCGATGCGACCGAACGCTTCGGGAGTGCCCGTAAAGAGCACTTTGCTGCCATCAGGCGAAAAGCAGCCACCACCCAAGAACTCAGCAGCCTGCAGCAAGGTGTCGGTCTGCAAAGTAGCCGCATCCACCACCAACACATCGGTCACGGTTGTGGGACGCTTGGTCAGGCGCGAACGCGAAGTTCCTACCAACAGTTTGCTGCCGTCGGCTGAGATGTCCATCAACCAAGTGCTCTGACTGCCAAAAGTGAGGCGCCGGGTGACCCCCGTAGCTATATCATAGTGACACAGGTAGCGACGTGTACGCCATCCCGGTTGACGGTCATCCATCTCCACAATCTCATAAATATCAGCATCCTCCTTGGGGCCTTCTTCGGAACAGCTCAATATCAGATAATCTTCGGTAGGACTCATGGTGAGACCTCCTTCGGGCACATTGGCAGCCAACTGTTCGCGGACACCCGTCAACGGTTCAACCTTATAGAACACACGCTTGCTGCCCTCCCGCACCTCTTGCAAGAAAGCGGTGGTACGGGGCATCCAACCATAACTGCCATCCAGCGTACGCAACAGACGGCCACTCTTCACTTCGCGAAGCTCGTAATCCCAATGTGACTTGCCACCGCGTTCGGTTGTCTGATAAGAGACTACGGTATAGCGACCGTCAGGAGACAAGGATATGCCTCTCACCCGACGTCCGTCGGCCAAGTCGTGCACCATCAGAGGATGCTCCTTGGCCAAGGTGTATTCAATAGCAGCAGGTGCATCAATTGTCACACGAATGGAATCGGTGTCTTTCGGTTCGGTCAAGTATCGGATGGCCAAAGTGTGATGTTCGGGCGACAATTTCAGTTCGCCATTTGACTCTTGTCCATCGACATACAACTTGTAAGATTGGGGTCCCTTAACAGAGAGCTTTCCTTTGAAATAGCTGTTGTTATTGATGTGGAAACTAAGCACTCCCACACTGCGCTCTCCGTCGATGCGGGGCAACACTTGTCCATTGAAAGTTGCAGTGGGCTCAGCCGTCAAGGGCACCGCCTCCAATTGGGAGGCAGCATCGTACTTCCTGCCTGCCACGTTTACCGTGTCCATACTCAACGGAGCCGTCACCCGAAAAGGGCCGGCCAAGTTGAATTCCTTAATCTCAGTCTTCTGCTGGGCCACCGTTGTCGTAGCCATTGCCAGCAAAGCACCCAATAAAATAGAGTTCTTCATGTTATGTTTTTATTTCTCGTTCCTAATCGTCACCATGGTAGCTCCAAATCCGTACTCGCGGAAGGAGGCATCCTGAAAAATACAGCTCTTATACTTGGTCTTAAGTTCCGTCTCGATGGCACGGCGCAGTACGCCCTCGCCCTTTCCATGGATGAAAACAATCTTCTGCCCCACCCGACGACGGTTCTCTTCCATCGTGCGACGGAACACGCCAAGTTGATACTCCAGTATTTCTCCATTACTCATACCCGAGGTATTGTCCAACAATTCGTGAATATGGAGATCCACTTCGATGACTTTAGCTGACGAGGAGTTAGCTGACGGGGAGTT
>CAZDAN010000187.1:0-4123 GCA_964503565.1 uncultured Bacteroides sp. | reverse complement strand
TCTTGAAAACCGCCGTGCTGAGAGGCACCGGGGGTTCGAATCCCTCCCTTTCCGCCAAGAATAGTTTGATGAACGTCAAACAGACATTCAAAAGTAACAAGAAAGCACCGTAAGTCATCTGATTTACGGTGCTTTCTTTTTGTGCTTAATTGAACATGGGGGTCGCCTATGTTCTGCCGGGGGCATCCGCTGACCCGGAATCAGGGGGTACAGCGTCGATGACCGTATTTCTCCTGATAGGCAGAGGGGGGGATACCGTATGCCTCGGAGAAGTATTTGGTGAAGTAGCGCGGATTGTTGAATCCTACTTGATACGCTATCTCGGAAATGTTGTAGCGTGAATCCTTGAGCAGTTCGGTTGCCCGCTTCAAACGGATGGAGCGGATAAATTCGATGGGAGTCTTGCCGCAAGTGGCCATCAGGCACTTGTACAGATGGGCGCGGCTCATTCCCATTTGGCGTGCCATCTCCTCAACGGAAAGGTCGGAGCGTGAAATGTTTTCCTCGATATAGCGGGTTGCATCGGCTATTATCTTTTCTTCTCCACTGAGGGGAGTTTGTTCCATTGTATTCTCCAGTTTCTCCAGGGCCTGTGCGTCATCGCCGGAAAGCAACAGTTGTATGCGTTTTTGGAGATGGTCTTTCGTGATGGGTTTCACCAGGCAGACATCGTCCATGCCGATAGCCTCCAACTCGTCCTTCATCTGACGGGTAATGAGTAATACCACAGGGATGTTGGCTGTGTTGGCATCCGCTTTCAAACGGTGACAGAGGAAGTAGGTTTCGGACTCGATGGACGATACACTGAGAACCACGACATCGGGGTGTTGTGCGGTAATCTGTTCCCAAGTTGTTTCAGCATCGGTCGAGGTCTTTACCTGGAACACGGCAGACAGGCTGTCTTTGATGTATGTCAGGTATTCTTCGTTTTCATCCACCGCCATCACTACGGGAAGCTCCCTTGTTGTTTCTTGGGCTGTTTTCTGTGGCTCGCTTGATTCTCCCTCCTCGGCGGCGGTTTGTGTATGTTCCTCTTCGGGAGCAAGCAATGAATGGTCGGCCAACAGTTGTTTCCTGATGCGCAGGCGTTCATTGCGTTTCCATACGCGCAGGAACATCCATGCGAGCAGAGCCAGCAGGGCTATATAGATAAGAATTGCCCATGGAGTTGTCCAGAACGGGCCTGTCACGACAATCTGCAAATGGGCCGTCTCATTGTTGCTGTAGCCGTCGCCATTGGTCGCTTTCACTTTCAGGGTGTATTTGCCCGGAGACAGATTGGTGAAAGTGACCCCGTTTCGCAGGGGGGAGCATACGTGCCATTGGTCATCGAATCCCTCCAGTTTGTACTGGAAGCGTGTCTTTTCGGGCATGCTGAAGTCGTTGGAGCCGAATAAGACGGTAAATGACGGGTGGGCCTGAGTGAAGAACACCTGACTGTCGTGCGATAAGGACTTGGGCATGACGACGGTACCCTTTACCTCTTCTCCCACCTTTACGGCCCGGTCGAGTACGCGCAGTTCCGAGAACATCACTTTGGGCAACTTCTTGTTATAGACAATGTCATTGGGATGGAACACGTTCATGCCATGTGTTCCGCCCATCGCCACTTCCCCTTCGGGGGTGACCCAAATGGAACGTTGGTTGAACTCATATCCCTGCAGGCCATCGTCCTCTGCATAGGTGTAAGTACGGTAGATGTAGTCGGTGCCCGTATCGTTTTTCCCCACTACGATGTTACAGATTCCTCCTGCCGTACTGGCCCATACGGACTCTTTGCCGCTACAGCCCACGCCCAACACCACGGCGTTGGTCAGCCCCTCTGTCGCTCCTATCACGTCCAAGCGGTCGGTTTGGGTGTTGTAGATGTTCACACCGTCCCGCGTGGCAATCCACCAAAGTCCGCGATGGTCTTCTATCACGTGGTTCACATAAGGGCTGGTATAGGGGGTGTTCCCTTCGCGTGTGCCGCTGTAGGAGGTGATGGTGTTCTTTGCCAAGTTCAATACGGCCACTCCATTGATGGTGCCCATCAACAGGTTGCGGTTGCGCGTAAACTCCAGCGAGTTGATGCGGTCGGTTGGCAGCTTGTGTTTGGCGGCAGTGTAAACCGTGATTTTGCCGGTTCGGATGTCCAGTCGTTGCAAACCTACTCCTAAGGTGGCAATCCATAAATATCCCCGGTCATCTTCCAGCAGGTCGGTAATGACGTTGGTCGCCGGCGAGGCGCTGGTGTCGGTGGTCACTATCTGGTACTTTGTGACCGTCTTTCCATTTGCCTGCAAGCGGAAAACCAATCCTTTGTTTGTCGCAGCCCACAATGATCCTTCGTGTCCGGCATAAAGCGAGAATATTTCATGCCTTTTCAGGTCGATGGATGTGTGCAAGGGGGTGACTCTGCCGGTGCCGGGTGAATAGCTGAGGATGCCGTTCTTGCTGGTCCCTATCCAGTAGGCATCCTTTCCGTTGGGGGCAATGGCGGTGATGTCCATCTTCACATCTGTATGAAACTTGAACATGCTGCCCGAGTAATAGGCCAGTCCGCTTTTTGCCGCACCTGCCCACACGACATCTTTCTCGGGCGAGACATACAGTGTGCGCATGGAGTTGTGTTTCAATGAGCGCATGTCTGTGTCCGAAGCCCGTTCCCATTTTATGGTCTTGGTCTGTGGGTTCACAATCAGCAGGCCGTGGTGGCGGGTGGCCAGCCACAGCACCCCATTCATGTCCTGTCCTATACCCATCACTCCGTTGTCGATTTCAGGGTCTTGGGGCAATCCCCATTGTTCGGCCAAGGCCGACATCGAGGGAATCCACTTGTTCAGCTCCTTGTTGTATATACGCACTCCGGGGATGCTGTACACCCATACATTCTCGTTCTTGTCCACGAATGCCGAATAGGTGTGTTTGCGCGGAGCCGTCTTTGCGGGAATATAGTCGTTCATCCAGACGATGCGTCGCATATCGCCATTGATGCAGACCAACAGGCCGCTGTTGTAAACCAGCAACGTCCCCTCCTTGCATTCGGTGATGTGGCTGATGTCGCCCAAAGGAAGCATACCGGCCTTTTCGCCCTGTTCAAAGGGGAAAAGCAACTTTTGGGCCACGTTGTACCAATAGCATCCTTTGCCGGCGATGTAGAACCAGAAGTCGCCCTTTTTGTCAATGAATACCGATGTGGGCTCTTCTGCCAGGCCGTATTGGAAGATGTGTTGGCGGATGTCGCGGTCGAAATCGTCCGTTTGGGGATGATAGATGGCATAACCCACAGACGTCTGTACCCACAGGTAGCCCGATGCGTCTTCGCGAATGTCGCGAATGTAACTGTCCGGCAACGAGCGTATGTCGCTCATGCTGCTGCGATATACCTTCATTTGATACCCGTCGTAACGGTTAAGCCCCGATGAGGTGCCGAACCACATGTAGCCACGCGAATCTTGAAGAATGGTGTTGATTTGACTGTTGGACAAACCTTCGTCGGCCTCGATGTGGCGGAACATATACTCCTTGGCTACTCCCGCCAACGATACAAGCAGGAGTAAAAAGGACAGAAACAAGTATCTAATATTCATCATGGTTTCATATACTATATCTCTAATTGGCTACAAAATTACTAATAAAAAGAGAGACGAGCAAAGAAATTTTTCTCTTTTCTCTGATTTTTGAAGCAAAGTCGGAAGATAGGGATGTTAAGGCCGAAAGATTTAAATCTTCAACGCTTAACCTCCTTATCTTTCGGCCTTGTCGAAAGTATGTAAGTTTGTAAGTTCGTGGAGTGGTGAGGTGATAATTCTCAGGAGTGTAGGAGGTAGGAGTGTAAACAATACCAATGACACCACCCGAAGAATGCATTCTTTCACCCGAATGATTACTATTCTTCTGAACATATAACTCCATTCACCGCCGTCACAGCTCCTTAATCCGCTGACTTCCATTCGCTTTTTGTGAAGGCAAGCCCATTTACAGCCATTCACAGGCTTCACAAATATTCCACTTTGTAGGGATGCTCTATAAATTAAGTAACTAATAATTAATGCATTACTTGTTTGTTTCAAGGAAAAGTTGTATCTTTGTGACACAAAGTGCGACTTAAAGATGAATAAACAGACAATATACCGCAAGC
>CAZDAN010000186.1:0-4180 GCA_964503565.1 uncultured Bacteroides sp. | reverse complement strand
AACTTTTATTAGGTTATTTGGGCGTAGGCTTGATGCTTGCCCTTTCAGGTATCGGCAGCAGCTATGGTACAACGATTGCCGCTAATGCAGCAGAAGGTGCTTTGAAGAAGGACACTACTAAGTCTGCGGGTTACATGATTCTTTCGGCGATGCCCGCTTCTCAGGGTCTTTACGGCTTTGTTGCTTTCATGACTTTCGGTTCTGATGTAACAGCTGAGAATGGTCTGTTGAAGTTTGCCATGGGTATCAGTGTAGGTTTGGTACTCCTGTTGTCAGCCATCCGTCAGGGTCAGCTTTGTGCAAACGGTATCGCCGGTATGGCACAGGGTCATGATGTACAAACCAATACCATGATTTATGCCGCTCTTCCCGAGTTTTATGCCATCCTTGCCTTGGTTGCAACTTTCTTGGTATAGTTCTTGTAGAGAGACTTCCGGTTTTTATTCAGCATTGTCTGGCATAATGTTACGAAAACAGTGCCAAAGCTGACAAAATGATTATTATCGAGAAATCGCCTTCCCTTCCGCAAACGTCGGTGGGATGGCGGTTTCTTTGTTTTTTTTACAAGTTAACAGTGAGAAAAAGAGTCAGATGGCTGATTTTCTGCTAAAAAATGCGTACCTTTGCAGCGGTTACTAATTAAAGGTAAAAATAAAGAGAAATGATAAAGAAAATGCAAACTCCGGATTACATTTTTGAATCCAGTTGGGAGGTCTGCAATAAAGTGGGTGGAATTTACACCGTCTTGTCCACCCGTGCAAAGACATTACAAGATGCGTTCAGTGACAAAATAATATTTGTCGGGCCAGATTTCTGGCAAGGTAAGGAAAATCCCCTTTTTATTGAGGAAAAATCTTTGTTCGCCGACTGGAAAAGGCAGGCGGTGGCGGATGGTCTACAGGTGCGCACGGGGCGTTGGAACATTCCCGGACAACCCTTGGTGATATTGGTTGACTTCCAACCCTTTTTTGCGCAGAAGAATCAGATATACACCGACATGTGGAATGATTTTCAGATTGATTCCCTCCACGCTTACGGCGATTATGACGAAGCCTCGATGTTCTCATACGCTTCGGCCAAGGTCGTAGAAAGTTTCTATCATTTCAATCTGACGGACAATGCTCAAGTTGTCTATCAGGCTCACGAGTGGATGACGGGTCTTGGCACCCTTTATTTGCAGAAAGCCGTACCCGAAATTGCCACTATCTTTACTACTCACGCCACTTCTATCGGCCGCAGTATTGCCGGCAACAACAAACCCCTTTACGATTATCTTTTTGCTTACAACGGCGACCAGATGGCCGGCGAGTTGAACATCCAGTCGAAACATTCGGTGGAGAAGCAGACGGCTCATTACGTGGATTGTTTTACGACCGTGAGTGACATCACGGCCCGCGAATGTGCCGAGTTGTTGGACAAGCCCGTGGATGTTGTGCTGATGAATGGCTTTGAGGATGACTTTGTACCCGTTGGTTCGTCCTATACGGCCAAACGCAAGAAGGCTCGTCAGTTGAAACTCCGCCTGGCCAATTGCTTGTTGGGCGAAGAGTTCAAGGACGACGAAACACTCATCATCGGAACCAGTGGCCGCTACGAGTTCAAGAATAAAGGTATCAACGTCTTCTTGGAGGCTTTGAACCGCTTGAACCGCGACAAGAATCTGAAGAAGAAAGTGTTGGCTTTCGTCAATGTCCCCAGTTGGGTGGGCGACCCGCGCGAAGACCTTTTGGAGCGATTGGACAGTAAGGAAAAGTTCACCACGCCGCTCGAGTGCCCGCTGATTACCCATTGGTTGCACAACATGACTCACGACCAAGTGCTCGACATGTTGAAATATTTAGGAATGAGCAACCAGCCCGAGGACAAGGTGAAGGTTATCTTTGTTCCCTGTTATTTGGACGGTTTCGACGGAATTGTGAACAAACACTACTACGACGTTGTCTTGTGTGAAGATTTGACCGTCTATCCTTCCTACTACGAGCCGTGGGGATACACGCCGCTGGAGAGCGTGGCTTTCAAGGTTCCCACCATCACCACCGACCTGGCTGGTTTCGGCCTGTGGGCAAACACGCTGAAGGGGGGCAAGTACAGCCAGATTGAGGACGGCGTGAAAGTCATCCACCGCTCGGACTACAACTATTCCGAGGTGGCCGACGTCATCCGCGACACCATCGTAGAGTTCTCGATCAAGAGCGAAGCCGAGGTGAAGAAGATTCGTAAGAATGCAGCCGCCGTAGCCGAGAAAGCCTTGTGGAAACACTTCATCAAGTATTATTACGAGGCTTACGACATCGCCCTGCGCAATGCCAGAAAGCGGAACGGAAAGGCGTGATTGGGGAGAGATTCCCACAATCGCCCTCCGTGGGATGTGAATATAAAGTATTAGAGAGAGAAAACAAACAGAACCGTAATTTTATAAACTAATTCAAAAGAATTATGAAAATCAAAGCAAGTAACGCGAATACTCCGAATTGGAAGGAGATTACCGTTAAAGCAAGTATTCCTGCTGAATTGAAGAAGTTGGAAGAGTTGGCTCGCAACATGTGGTGGGCTTGGAATCACGAAGCTACCGATTTGTTTGGAGACTTGGATCCCGCCCTTTGGAAGGAAGTGGTTCAGAACCCCGTCCTCCTGTTGGAGCGTATGAGCTACGAGAAATTGGCCGAATTGGCTGCTGACAAGGCTATCATCAAGCGCATTGATGACGTTTATGCCCAGTTCCGTGCTTACATGGATGTGAAGCCCGATGCCAACCGTCCCTCTGTGGCTTACTTCTGTATGGAATATGGTTTGAGCCATGTATTGAAGATTTATTCTGGCGGTCTTGGAATCCTTGCCGGTGACTATTTGAAGGAAGCCTCAGACAGCAACGTCGATATGTGTGCTGTCGGTTTCTTATACCGTTACGGATATTTCACCCAATCGCTTTCGATGGACGGCCAGCAGGTGGCCAACTACGAGGCACAGAATTTCGGAAGCCTCCCCATCGAGCGCACGTTGGATGCCAACGGCAATCCCGTGGTGGTTGAAGTTCCCTATATGGACTATAAGGTGCACGCTTACGTGTGGACCGTGAACGTGGGCCGCATCAAGCTCTACCTGCTCGACACCGACAACGAGCTGAACAGCGAATTTGACAAGAGCATCACCCACGCCCTCTATGGTGGCGACTGGGAAAACCGCTTGAAGCAGGAGATTCTGCTCGGTATCGGTGGTATCCTCGCCCTGCAGAAGCTGGGCATCAAGAAAGATATCTACCACTGCAACGAAGGCCACGCCGCCCTCTGCAACGTTCAGCGCCTGTGCGACTACGTGAAGAGCGGTCTCACCTTCAATCAGGCTATGGAGCTGGTTCGCGCCTCTTCGCTCTACACCGTACACACGCCCGTTCCTGCCGGTCACGACTACTTCGACGAAGGCCTCTTCGGCAAGTACATGAGCGGCTATCCCCAAATGATGGGCATCACTTGGGACGAGTTCATGGACATGGGTCGCATCAACCCCGGCGACAAGGGCGAGCGCTTCTGCATGTCAACTTTTGCCTGCAACACCTGTCAGGAGGTGAACGGCGTGAGCTGGTTGCACGGCGAGGTGTCCAAGGGCATGTTCTCCGGCATTTGGAAGGGATATTTCCCCGAAGAGAGCCACGTGGGTTATGTGACCAACGGCGTACACTTCCCCACATGGAGTGCCACTGAGTGGAAGAACCTCTACAACAAGCACTTCGACAAGACCTTCATGGGCGACCAGAGCAACCAGAAGATTTGGGAAAAGATTTACGAGGTGAGCGACGAGGAAATCTGGAACACCCGTTTGGCACTGAAGAACAAACTCATCGACTACATCCGTAAGAGCTTCCGCGAAGACTGGCTGAAGAATCAGGGCGACCCCAGCCGCATCGTGTCATTGATGGAGAAAATCAACCCCAACGCCCTGTTGATTGGTTTCGCCCGTCGTTTTGCCACTTACAAGCGTGCTCACCTTCTGTTCACCGACCTCGACCGCTTGGCCAAGATTGTGAACAACCCCAACTACCCCGTTCAGTTCCTCTTCGCTGGTAAGGCTCATCCCCACGATGGTGGCGGTCAGGGTCTCATCAAGAAGATTTACGAGATTTCGCGTCGTCCCGAGTTCCTCGGCAAGATTATCTTCCTCGAGAACTACGACATGAAGCTCGCCC
>CAZDAN010000185.1:0-4200 GCA_964503565.1 uncultured Bacteroides sp. | reverse complement strand
CTATACTACAAGTAGCGTGCCAAACTGCCATTTTGACACATTCATTTAAGATTGATTAGGCTTTATGCTGCGTAATCAATGAAAGCAGGGCATACCAAATGATGATGGCCGCCAAACCGGCTATACCCAAAACAAGAATCAGAGGCAAGCAGCCTGCAAGAAAAATGAATTGCACCCGATTATCGCGCCAAGAGAGATTCTTGAATTTGAGAGAGAACATAGGTATCTCGGCCACCAACAGCCACGAGGTAAGTGCTATCAAAGCCAACAGATAGAGAGCATTGAAATGGTCAGAGACCAAAAAGTCATGCCCCCCCACAACCAAAGCCCCCCAAAAAAGGGCGTTAGCGGGAGTAGGTACACCGATAAAGGAGGTACTCTGCCGAGTATCAATATTGAATTTTGCCAAACGCAAGGCCGAGAATACGGCTATCAGAAAAGCAGTAAATGGAAGATATCCGGCCACAGGAAAGAGGAAATCCGGAATATTTACCTCCCTAAAGAGCGAAAAGACAATCATGGAAGGAGCCACACCGAAGGTGACATCATCGGCCAATGAATCCAACTCTTTCCCCAAGGGAGAATAGGCGTGCAATGCACGAGCCAACAGACCATCGAAAAAATCAAAGATAGCTCCTAAAACAATGAAAGCAAGAGCTGCCTGATAATTACCTTGATAAGCCATAACAATGGCAATACAACCCGAAAACAAGTTACAGCATGTAACCGTGTTAGGGATGTGGCGTGTAATGCAATTAGCCATACTTTCTCTTATATATACCTTTAATTATACCAATTTGGCAATGACAGTTTCGTTACCCACCGTACGGTCGCCCAACTTGACAAGTATCTCAGTTCCAATCGGCAGATAGACATCCACACGCGAACCGAACTTGATGAACCCCATGTGTTCGTCGATATAACAATCTTCCCCCGATTCTGCATAGGTAACGATACGGCGAGCCATTGCACCGGCAATCTGACGTGCCATCACTTCCGATCCCTCGGGAGTTTCGATAACGACCATCGAGCGTTCGTTCTCTGTGCTCGATTTGGGCAGATAAGCAGCCTGAAAACGACCGTTATAATGTGCGACCTTCTTGACCACTCCGTCCACAGGATACCAATTGGCATGTACATTCAAAGGACTCATGAATATGCTGACCAACAGACGGCGGTCATGAAAATACTCATACTCGTCCACCTCTTCCACACAAACAATCTTTCCGTCTGCCGGAGCTACTACAATCTGCTTTGTTTCCCCATTGAACAAACGGATGGGACAGCGGAAGAAATTAAGCAATAACAGCCATACAATCAAACAAATAGGAGTAACAACATAAAGAGGCCATTTGGATTCTGTATAATAATATAAGGTAGAACACAGAGCCAACAACACAATTGCACTGATGATAAGCGTATCAGTACCCTCATGATGTATTCTGATTCTTTTCAGTCTTCTCAGCTTTTTCATTGCTTTACACAGTATTTATATTATCGTGCAAAGATATAGGAATCTTTTAAAATTTGCAAATATTTGAACTTATAATTACCAATTGAATCCTAATTATCACAAAAATGAAGCCAAATAATGAAGTTTTCATTTCCAGAGTTTGACATTCGGGAAAAGAGAACTATCTTTATGCACTTTTTAAACAAACCATAGAAGACGATGCAAGATTTTGTACATTTACATGTCCATACACAATATTCGATTCTCGACGGACAGGCAAGCATCCCCCGTCTGGTAGAAAAAGCTATAGCCAACGGTATGCGTGGCATGGCCGTGACCGATCATGGAAGCATGTTTGGAATCAAAGAGTTTTTTAATTACGTAAACCAAAAGAATAGCGGCACCAACGGTGAAATCAAGAAACTGAAAGGGCGTATTAAAGAACTGGAAGAGGGAGGCAAAGCCGGAGAAGAGTGGAATGGTGACACAGAAGCCGAATTGGCCGACTGCCGTACCCGACTGCCCGAATTGCAGAAGAAACTGTTCAAGCCTATCATCGGTTGCGAAATGTACGTGGCACGCCGACGGATGCAAAACAAAGAAGGCAAAGAGGATCAAGGCGGCTACCACTTGGTCGTATTGGCCAAGAACGAGAAAGGCTACCATAACCTTATCAAACTCGTATCAAAGGCTTGGACGGAAGGATATTACAACCGCCCCCGTACCGACAGGGTGGAATTGGAGAAATACCGCGAAGGACTGATTGTGTGCAGTGCCTGTATTGGCGGTGAAGTCCCTAAAAAAATCTTAGCCGGACGCTTGGAAGAGGCAGAAGAGGCTATCCAATGGTACAAAAAGACCTTTGGCGAAAACTACTATCTGGAATTACAGCTACACAAAGCCACCATTCCACGTGCCAATCACGAGACATACGGTCTGCAATTGCAAGTAAATGAGAAATTGATTGAGTACAGCAAGAAGTATGGCATCAAATTGGTATGCACCAACGACGTACACTTTGTGGAAGAAGAGAATGCCGAAGCCCACGACCGCCTCATCTGCTTGAGCACCAGCAAGGACTTGGACGACCCCAAGCGTATGCTCTACAGCAAACAGGAATGGTTCAAGACCCGTGAAGAGATGAACGCCTTATTCGCCGACGTGCCCGAAGCACTGAGCAATACATGTGACATTTGTGATCAGGTGGAGTTCTACAGTATCGACCATGCTCCCATCATGCCCAACTT
Organism: uncultured Bacteroides sp.; assembly: GCA_964503565.1. Taxonomy (GTDB): domain Bacteria; phylum Bacteroidota; class Bacteroidia; order Bacteroidales; family Bacteroidaceae; genus Phocaeicola_A. The sequence goes on along the minus strand of CAZDAN010000185.1, from coordinate 1,500 downwards.
TGCCATTCCCGAAGAATTTGGCACCGAAGAGGGGTATCGGCAAAAATATACCGAAGAGGACCTGTTCAACGAATTTACCCGCGACGAAAACGGCAACGTGGTACTGGAAGAGAAGAAGGCCAAAGAGAAGATTATGAAACTGGGCGGATATGACAAACTGTATCGCATCAAATTAGAAGCCGACTATCTGAAAGAGTTGACAATGATAGGTGCCAAGAAACTCTATGGCGACCCACTGAGCGACGAGGTGATGGAGCGATTGAACTTTGAATTGTACATCATGAAGACTATGGGATTCCCCGGTTACTTCCTTATCGTGCAGGACTTCATTGGTGCCGCCCGAAGCGAGTTGGGTGTATCTGTCGGCCCCGGCCGTGGTTCTGCAGCAGGTTCGGCCGTCGCCTATTGCTTGGGCATCACCCGAATTGACCCGATTGCTTACGACCTCCTGTTCGAACGTTTCTTGAACCCCGACCGTATTTCACTCCCCGATATCGACGTTGACTTCGATGACGACGGACGAGGCGAAGTGCTCCGTTGGGTGACCGAAAAGTACGGTCAGGAAAAGGTTGCCCACATCATCACTTATGGTACCATGGCGACCAAGTTGGCCATCAAGGATGTGGCACGCGTGCAGAAACTGCCATTGGACGAGTCCAACCGATTGTGCAAGCTCGTCCCCGACAAGATTCCCGATAAAAAGATGAATCTGCCCAATGCCATTGCATACGTTCCTGAACTGCAAGAAGCCGAAGCCTCGCCGAACCCCATCTTGCGCGACACGCTGAAATATGCCAAAATGTTGGAAGGCAACGTGCGCAACACCGGTGTACATGCCTGCGGAACTATCATCTGCCGCGACGACATCACCGATTGGGTGCCCGTGAGCACGGCCGAAGATAAGGAGACAGGCGAAAAGATGCTGGTAACCCAATACGAAGGAAGTGTCATCGAGGAAACAGGCCTCATCAAAATGGACTTCCTCGGACTGAAGACACTCTCCATCATCAAGGAAGCGGTAGAGAATATCCGACAAAGTCTGGGCATCGAGATAGACATCGACACCATCGACATCAACGACCCTGCAACCTACAAACTCTATTGTGAGGGAAAAACCGTCGGCACCTTCCAGTTTGAATCAACCGGCATGCAGAAATACCTGCGCGAACTTCAGCCTTCGACCTTTGAGGACCTCATTGCAATGAATGCCCTCTATCGGCCGGGGCCCATGGACTACATTCCTGACTTCATCGACCGAAAGCACGGCCGCAAGCCCATCAAATATGACATCCCCATCATGGAAAAATATTTGAAGGACACGTACGGTATCACTGTTTATCAGGAGCAGGTGATGCTTCTGTCGCGTCTGTTGGCCAACTTCACCCGTGGCGAAAGCGATGCCTTGCGTAAGGCAATGGGAAAGAAAAAGAAAAAGATTGTTGACGAAATGAAGCCCATGTTCATCAAGGGCGGACAGAAGAACGGACACGACCCGGAAAT
>CAZDAN010000184.1:0-4393 GCA_964503565.1 uncultured Bacteroides sp. | reverse complement strand
AAAAAAAAGATTTCAGGCACGGATTACTCGGATAAAACAGCTATAAGACGATAGCTGTCGGCGATGGCCATACAGTAGCGAAGCGTCATGGCCATAGTGATTTATCCGTGTAATCCGTGCCTGAATTTTACTTCACCAGCCATTTGCGGCCGTTCACAAGGTAGAGGCCACGGGGAAGTTCGTTCGCAAGACACTCCACAGCAACCTGAGACTTAATCCGCACCCCCTGCAACGTATAGACATCCACAAGGCAGTCGGAGACAACGCCCTCGATACCGTCAGCATATTGGGCCGTCACCGTCACATCGTGGGCAGGCATCGTGGCAGGCACTTCAGTCCAACCTTCAAAGACATATCCCTCCTTGGCAGGAGCCTCCATCAACACAATGGGAGAGCCGTAGGCCAACGTCTCCGTAGCATACACCGCACCGTCAATCACATAGGTAAGCGTATAGCTGTTCACCGTGAACGAACCGGAAACGGTGACATCGTGTGCCGGCATCGTGGCAGGCACTTCACTCCATCCACTGAAGGTGTAGCCCTCCTTTGTGGGAGCCTCCAAGGCTGTGAGTGGCTGGCCAAACAAACAGACGGCAGTAAAATGCCTGTCTCCGTCAAGCAGATAAGTAAGCAGATACTCGTTAGGGGCAAACTGTGCTGTCAGCGACACGGCTCCGGTCACACTGAAGCTGTAGGGATTGGCCACCGTACCATCTGACCAGGCGGTAAAGTGATACCCCTCTTCGGGAGTGGCGGTGAGGGTAGCCTGTGTATTCGCTTTGTATGAGCCGGCACCGGCAACAGTTCCACCCTTTCCGGCCGTAGCGACGACATCAAACGTACGGTCCTTGTAAGCCTCGTACTCGGCGGCGGTCATCACCTCAAGTTCGTCGGCCGTTCCGGCAGGCACATTCAAATAGGCCTTGTTCGCGGGCAAGTTCTCGATGTCGGCCTTCACAAAGCCCAACTTTCCCGTAGCAGTCAGCCCCAACACACGCATAGTCTCGGGGTCATAGGGGGTCAGATTGTTGTGCGCCTTGCTTGTATTATGGAAATAGACACCGCCCAACTTGTTGTCGGAAGGCTTGGTGGCCGAGTTTGCTGCAATATTCAGTCTGTTGTTGGCAGCCTCAGCCGAAGTTGCCTTGATAATCACAGGCATGGAAGCAGGAACTACATTATTGGGGACCTCGGTCAACACGGCAATTCCCTCCTCCACCAGACTGATGTAGTAAGCCGTCATGCCCGAAGAGGCAAACGTAAAAGGAAAAGAGGCGTAAAGAGTCGAATAATACGAACCATTGTGTGAAAACTCAGCAGTCACGCCAAAATATTCCGTCCCGGTAGCACTGATTGGCAGAAACTCCCAATCGCGATAATTGGTGGCATCGCTCTTGGTGCTCAGCACTCCGTCAGTGGTATCCTCTTTGCGCGAATCGCACAGGTACATACTAAAACCGGACTCCTCCTGGTAGGCTTTATATGTGCCGTCGGTATTCTTTTTCAGTTTCAAATCATATCCGATAATATTATGAGTATCTGTACCTTGACTGTTAAACCGATACAGTCCGCTCACCTCATCCACGTAAAGAACGGCACCGGGGTCGGAAACTACATTCTCAAAACCCTTGAACAACTTGACGGCACCCAAATCGGCTGACATGGAACCAACATTGACACTTCCTTTATTATCTGTAACGACAATATAACGCTGGGAACCTACGTTACGGACACGATAATAACCGTCACCATTCAGTTGGGCAAAAGAGGTTATCGAGCATAACGACGCCAGCAATAAAAAAAAGACTCTTCTCATATGCTTTGTTTAAGAATCAACACACATTCTCTGAATAAAAAAAGAAAAAGATTCTGCCCAACAACCCGCCAAGTCTGACGACCGCAGGTTGTTGGACAGAACAAGTATGTAATCTATAGGATAGGCAAGATTACTTGGCAATACAGATGCTCACGCGGTTGAGGATTTCTTCCTCGAACGGCTGAACAGTGTCACCCTTGCTGTCTGACTTGATACGAGAAGCATCGATACCATAGTCTTTTACGAGGGTATCAACCACAATCTTAGCGCGCTTCTCAGAAAGTCCCTTGTTGATGGTTGCGTTACCGGTACCTTTATCGGCATAACCAGTAATCTCTACAGTAGCCTTGGGGTTAGCCTTCAGGTAATCAGCGATATCCTTCACCTTCTGCATCTCAGAAGAGGTAATGGATGTGCTTCTGATAGTGAAGAATACATCGCGACGGAGGGGGTCAACCACCTTCTCAACTACAGCAGCAGGAGTAGCAGGAACGGGCTTTTCAACCACACGCTCAACTACGCGTTCAACTACGCGTTCAGTAGTGGGAACAAGCACTTCCTTTTTTGTATAAGTCTTGCTGAAGTTATACTTCACGCCAAGCAAACCGTTGAAATACCAGTCAGAGTTACCTGCGGCCTTAGAGTTATAGTGGTCGTTGATGAGGTTAGCCTGAACTTCGAGACCGATGCTCCAACGGTCGCTGATGTTGTAGTCGGCCATCAAACCGGTACGTCCCTGAACACGAACCTTGGTACCATCCCACAGGAGAGAGAGATTCTGACCATTCGGGTTGCCATTGATAGCGGCATTCACGTCAGCAGCCTCGTCGTTGTTGAATGCGATGTTGGCACCCACACCGATAAACCAATTCACATTGAACTTACGCTCAGCCTTGTAACCACAAGTCAAGTTAGTCAAGTTGAAAGTAAGGTCGGCAGAAGGAGCTACATAGTTCCACTTCCACTCGTACTGTGTACCAGTCTCCCAGCCACCTTTGCTCTGCCAAGCATTCACGCCCAAGCGAAGACCCAAAACGGGATTGAAGTTACGACCCACGCTCAACTGTGCATTCGGAGAAATCAAGTCACCGAAAGAAACCTCACCCAAGGTGTGCTGAGCACCAACCTGAGCCTGAATATACCAGTGGGGATTGAATACATCTACGGTCTCAGTCTTCTGCTGTTGTGCATTGGCACAAAGAGAAGCACCCAAAAGAAGACCTGACAATATCATCTTATTGAATTTCATATCTATTCTTTTATTTAATTGTTATTTCTTTCATAAGGAGGAAAGATTCCCGAGAATCTCTCCTACCTTATTATATTATTAGTCTCTCTTACTTTCTTTGATTACTTTACAGTTACGTAGTACTTGGTATTCACTACAAAGCCTGCATAGTCAAGAGCAGAGTAAGTGATTTCGTAAGTGTTACCAGCTTCTCCCCTGAATGTAATTTCGCGAACGTCGCCGTCCAACACCTTATTGAGGTCCTCACCGGCAGCAGCATTGGCTGCAGCCAAGTTATCAGTAGAACCGTTTACGGCAGTGATGGCCACGTACTTCTTATAAGCAGGAGCAAGCAACTCACCACTATATGTAGTGGGAACCAAAGTCAACTCGTTTGCAACCTCAACAGGACGAGTCTTTGATTGGCTCAAAAGAGCAAAGTCCTTTCCATTATTGCCCAAAAGGATAGGCTGCAATTTAGAATTAACAGAATTAAACGCTACGCACAATTTATCATTCAACTTATCCAAATATTTGTTAAGTTCCGCTTTCACGTCTTTTTTGGCATCAATTACTGATTGATGGAGCTTCTGGTCTGTTTCACGCAACTCAGCCAACATATCGTTCACTTGATCTATCAAATGCTCTATCTCACTGAGTTCAGAATTAACCATATCCTCAATCTTCAGAATCTCACCAACAAAATTATCATTTACATAAGTGAATCTGATTGATTGTCCTTCAACAGTAACCACAACATCCTCTCTAACCTCCAAAGGATATTCAACACCTTCTACTTCTACAAAGAAGCCGGAAACTTCCCCTCTCTGATAAATGACAACTTCTTGACCATCAACCTTAAGAGTTGTATCAACAGAAATCACAAACTTACTTTCATCCAAATCCAAGTGCTGTACACTGAATTCAACATCATCGAAATCACCAATATGAATATCAACGTCAATGTGATCAATCACATTGTCAATAATCTGGCTGATTTTATTGATACCGGGAACAGTCTCAATTGCCGCATCCTTCATGAAAGCAAAGCTCAAAGGCTTTACAGACAAAGCAGCAATGTCGTAGTCAGACAAAACGGTGTGTGAATGACCCATTGCATCTGTCCATGCAGCACTTACAGCGTTAGCATCGGCAATTTCGTTGAATGTTCCATAGAGAGCCTCAGCAATCAAAGAGAGGTTAACATCACCACCATTCTTCAAATCACGGAACACCTCCTTATAGTCAGCCACGTTCAAGTCTAAGTCTGTAGCTTCAGTATCAGTAATTTTGGCAGCAGCTACATACAAGGAAACGCCACCCGCACGAGTATAGCCGAATGAGAGTTT
>CAZDAN010000183.1:0-4418 GCA_964503565.1 uncultured Bacteroides sp. | reverse complement strand
AACCTCGACTATAAATAAGGCTGAAAGTAGTCAACGGAAATCGTTAACATACAGTATCAATTCTTTATTTCACGTCGTGAAATATTCATTCCAAACCGTGAAATGAATATTCCACGATTGGAAATATTCATTTCGCGACGCGAAATAAAGAATATACCCATATCATTAGAAGTTTTCTACTAAAAGAAACAACTTTTGCATATAGTACTATAAAAAAATTACGCCTCAACATCATTTTCACACTTTTGGGTGACACACGCGTATTTATAAAAGCTATACCTTTGCAGCGTGAAAAGAAAACCACAATATCATAACTATTAAAAACTATATGACTATGAAAGAACCAAAAACAGATTCTTGCAAACAAGAAGTAACAGAAATAACAATTGTGCCCGATTCAACATTAAAAAATTCCTAATTCTATCTATTTTTCTTTGTTTTTATTAGATAATTCCTTTTAATTTGCATTTCATAAAATCAAAAAATGCTCTAAGATGCGATATTAACATTATTAAATTAAAATAAAACAGTATGAAAGTTACAGCTTCAATCATGTTGGCACTCACAGTGATGTGTGTCAATGCCCAAGAGGTGAAAATGAAGGCCATTGCGCCTGTCGAGCTTGAAGTGAGTTATGAACTCAACCAATTGTGTGACTATCCGAACCTATATCGTGCAGAAGATTGGCGGGCAACAGGAACGTTAATGTTAGAAATTGGAAATGGTATCGCCCATAGTTATGTGGTGGAAGAACACAATATATTGATAAAACAATTCACAACATTCTACAGCAAAAACAGATGGCATATAGAGGTGTTTAACTTTCATGCTCTCTTAGGAGAGACTTTTATGGGATATCCGGACAAAGGAGAACTGACACAGATTGTCAATTTGGATGCGGCAGGAGTTTTCAAATACACCGAAGCACAACCTAAAATAAAATGGAAGTTGATGCCTGAAAGAAAGGAGATTTTGGGGTACAGTTGCCAACGGGCAATCTGTTCATTCCGTGGCCGCGAATACGAAGCCTGGTTCACTCCTGATGTTCCTTTGGGATATGGACCGTGGAAATTCCAAGGATTGCCGGGACTCATATTGGAGATAGCTGACACAAAGAATGAATACCATTTCACGGCTAAAGGCATTGAAAAACCGAAGCAAGAGAAACAGATGATGATTTTTGATGAGGAAATTCGTACTATCAAACGTGGTCGTGCATTAAAAATGGAAGCAATGGCTCATAAAGATCATGGTCTTTTTGCTGCTGACTACGGTATCAGATTTACCTTGGAAGGGTCGGAACATGATGCGATGCCTTATCACCCAATCGAATTGAAATAGCAATAAACATGAAGAAAACTCTTTTTACATTCATCCTTTGTACGATTACGTCAATAACTTTGTCGGCCCAGTCCAATGATACCATTCGTATTGAAGGTCGTGTGTCAGGGACTGATGGAATGACTGTGGAAGCACTTGTACTGACAGCCATACATCCTGCAGATTCCAGCATCGTTGCCTATTGCATGACGGACAGAGAAGGGCACTATTGTTTGGAACTTATCACAGAGTTACAAGAAGTATTGGTACAGATTGCAGGTTTCAATGTAAAGCGTGAAGTGCGAAGGATAAATGTAAAGGAGCAAACATTGGACTTCAGGGTGCAAGAGGAAAGCATTGCTTTGCGCGAAGTACAGATAAAGGCTCAAAAGCTGTGGGGCAATCGCGACACACTGAACTATCTGGTGGCGGCATATACCAAGGAACACGACCGTACCATCGGCGATGTACTGAAACAGCTTCCGGGGATAAGCATAGAAAGTGGAGTGATAAAATATCAGGGAGTCCCCATCAACCATTTCTACATTGAAAACATGGACGTGTTGCAAGGGCGTTACAGCATTGCCACCGAGGGAATAAAAGCTGACGATGTGGCCACCGTACAGGTTTTGGAGAATCACGAACATGTGAAAGCCCTGAAAGACCAAGTGCCTCCCGAATCGGCAGCCATCAACCTGAAACTGAAGGATAAGGCCAAAGGGACATGGACACGGGCATTCGACATTGGATTAGGATACGATGACGGTATGCTATGGGACACGGGCATCAATCTGATGTACTTCGGTAAACGGCGACAACATATCATATTCTATGGCAATGAGAACACAGGCAGGGGAGGCAACCGTGCCGCACAATACTATGGTGGGGACAGGTTGGGAGCCGCCATACTGACTGATATCCTGACACCGGGCAGTTCTCCCGTCGGTACGACCTTGCGCAACAACAAACATTCACTGAACCTGAACAACCTGAACAAGTTGGGTGAAACGGCACAGTTACACTACAACCTCACCTATACTCATGATATCCAACGGCGTAGCTCATACCAACAGACTACATACATCCTGCCGGATGCGGATATACGTCTGCTGGCCGAAGATGTGTCTTCACGTCACACAACAAACGATGCTACCATACAACTTGCCTACGAGAACAATGCAGAGAGACATTTCCTGCGCAACACACTTGACCTTGCGGGGCAATGGACAGAGGCAAATGGTACGGTCGTGTCAAACGACAAGCATATCCGCCAATATGCCCACAGCCGGAATCTTGGCCTTTCGAATCTCACCCGTTGGGTACACCGTACTGAGGGAGGAGGCGGATTCGAACTGTCCAGCCGGAACTCCATACAGACAACCCCACAGGCACTTTCGGTCAATGGGGAAATGCAGGCACGTCAGGAAGTGGAACTGACAAGGGTCAGCTCGGCAAACAATCTGTCACTGATAAAGGACCTTCGCCGTCACCGATGGACTATCGTACCGACCGCATCGGTCAATGTGGATTATGTAGGAATGGAATCCCTGTTGAAGGACATCACTCCGGACAATGGCAGGATGGATTATTTCTCTGTGCGGGGAAATGTCGGAGCCACATTGAGGTATGTGAAGAATGATTTCCGTATGACATTCAACCTTCCGTTGGCTTTGGCTTACACACATGTCATCAACGAGACGGATGCAACCCGATTGTTCTTCTCGCCATCATTCAGCCTCCTGTGGAGAGCAACGGACAATTGGACTTTTACCGGTGGGGGTGGCTATGGGATGAACCAGACCGGATGGAACCGGCTCATTACAACTTGTATCATGAGTAATTACCGCACCTTGAACCGTTATGTGCCCGACCTGTCTGCCGGTCATTCCGCCTCTGCAAATGTAAAGATTACCTACAAAGACCTCCTCAATGAGTTCTTTGCCTACGTGCAGGGTAATGCAAGCCGTTCGTGGAGCGATGTGGCTTATGGAACGGAGATAGACGAGAATGCACATACGGTAATGTCTGCCCGAAGGATGCCTAACCATAGCGACAGGTATTCACTAATGGGAAACATCAGCAAAGGATTTGACTGGCACAAGGCAAGGTTGGAGACTACGGCCGATTATCACCGTAGCGAAAGCCGCATACTGCGTCAATCTGTTGCGACGGATTCCCACAGTGACACCTATTCCATATATGGCCATGCAGCGGCAGACATCATACAACCGCTGAGAATAGATTATGATTATAATTGGTCGCTGTTACGTACACGTTCTGCGGATTATGCGCATACTATCCGCACCTTCACTCAAAGAATCAGTCTGAATGCATCGCTCATCTCCAACCGTTTGTTGATGAATGTATCTGCACACCATACTCACAACAGCGCGTTTCAAGGCAAGAAAGATTATACGTTCATGGATGCATCCTTCACTTTCCGTACCAAAAAGAAACAAGAAATTGTATTGGAAATCTGCAACCTGTTCAATACCGACACCTTTGTTTCGCAAACCAATACAGACCTTACGGAATGTCTCACCGTATATCATCTGCGCCCTCGAAGTGTAATGGTGACTGCTCATTTGAATCTTCGTTGAGACGTTGAGAACATGAAGAAACCATACGACTGATAGTTGGTTCCGGCCTGTCCGAAGCCAACTTTACGAGCCTACGACATGGCCACAGAATCCCCCTTTTTCACACAGCAGGCTGTGTTGCCCGACGTAGCCTGCTGTGTGAGCCATCGTAGCAGGCTGTATCGGCCAACGCAGCCTGCTGCATTTTTTAGGGTAGTTTTTTAGCAAAAAAACAACTCCGTCCACCAACCGGCAATTACGGTGAGTGGACGGAGTTGTCTATTCAGAAAAAGACTACTTACAACGCCTCTATCTCTTCAGCGGAAAGACCAGTGGATTTGATGATGGTAGCCGTATCGACACCACAATTCTTTAAGTTACGGGCTATCTCATACTTTTCTTCTGCACGACCCTCTGCACGACCTTCCGCACGACCCTCCGCACGACCCTCCGCACGACCCTCCGCACGTTCGGTGTTAATATTATCACGTAAGATGACGACATTATCCAAATGGCGGT
>CAZDAN010000182.1:0-4446 GCA_964503565.1 uncultured Bacteroides sp. | reverse complement strand
CGAACAGTTTGTCGTGATTGCCTGGATTGCATTGTTCCTGCTTGCGACAGAGCTGCTTGTGTTGGAGCGAAAGAATCCTTTGTTTAAGAATTTTAGTCTATTCCGTTGAATCATGAGTATGAAGAGATATACTGTGCTGCTGATGGCAGGAGTGGGGCTGGCGGCTTGTGGCTATGCCCAAAAGACCGACCGTGATTTTATCCGTCGCGGTAATGGCTTGTATGCCGACAGTCTTTATGTGAAGGCCGAAGTGGAATACCGTCGTGCGATTGATGTGAATCCGAAATCGGTAGAGGCGACATATAATTTGGGAAATGCCTTGCTTATGCAGCAGAAGGTCGAGGAAGCATTGAAGCAATTTCAGGCCGCCGCTTCTTTGATTCCTGCCAACGAACGTAATATAGCCCTGAATGATGCCGACAAGGAAAGGTTGGCACAGATTTATCACAATGCGGGCGTCATCCTTCAGAGTGGCAAGCAGTTGGACCCTTGTATCGAGGCTTATAAGAATGCGTTGCGCAACAATCCGACGGACCATGAGACCCGTTACAACCTGACTTTGGCCCTGAAACAGAAACAGGAGCAGCAGCAACAGCAGCAGAATCAGCAGGACCAACAGGACCAACAGGAAGAGAAGAAGGAAGAACAGCAACAACAAGAGCTGCAACAGCAGGACCAGCAGCAGGACCAGCAGCAGGACCAACAAGAGCAGCAACAGCAGCAACAACAGCAGCAGCAGGAAATGTCTAAGGAGAATGCTGAGCAGATGCTGAAGGCTATCATGCAGGACGAGAAGGAGGTACAGGAGAAAGTACAAAAGGCTATGCAGGAGGTGCAGCCGCGTAAGTTTGAAAAAGATTGGTAAAAAATGAGTATAATGAAAAAAAGACTATTTCTATTATTCGTATCGTTAATCGCTTGTATAAGTCTGTGGGCCGATGAGGTGACGTTCACCGCTTCGGCGCCGAAGGCGGTGGTGAAGGGGCAACAGTTCAGGTTGTCCTACACTGTCAACACTCGGGAGGTGAAGGAGTTCCGTGCTCCATCCTTCGATGGGTTCGAGGTGCTGATGGGGCCTTCCCAGTCACACAGCAGCAGTATTTCGAATATCAATGGTACTGTGACCTCTACTGTGACCATTACTTATACCTACATCCTGATGGGTGTGGAAGAGGGTGAATACGATGTCCCTGCTGCCACCATCGTAGCCGATGGGCAACAGAAAACTTCCAATTCCTTGAAGATTAAAGTGCTTCCGCCTGACCAGACAGCCTCTTCACAGGGGCAGGCAGCCGGCCAGGGTCGGGGAGGGGCAGCTTCCCAGCCTTCCTCTTCGTCCGGCACTCAGATTTCCGACCGCGATCTCTTCATTACCGCTACGGTGAACAAAGCCAATGTGTACGAGCAGGAAGCCATTCTGCTGACCTACAAGGTTTATTTTCTGGTCAATCTGCGTTCGTTGGAGATTAAGATGCCCGACCTCAAGGGATTCCATACCCAAGAGGTGGAGCTGCAGCGTGGCGAACCTACGCTGGAGCACTACAACGGGCGCAACTACAATACCATTGTCTGGAGCCAATATGTCCTCTTCCCACAGCAGACGGGCAAGTTGGAGATTCCGAGCATCAATTTCGAGGGTGTTGTGGGAGTGCGTACCCAGCGCAGCAGGGACCCCTTCGACATTTTCATGAATGGCGGTATGGGATATGTGGATGTGCGCAAGGTCATCCGCACGCCTAAGTTGACCGTCAATGTCAGCCCGCTGCCTGCCGGAAAACCTGAATCGTTCATGGGAGGAGTAGGGGAGTTTGCCCTCAAGTCCTCTGTCAGTACGACCGAGTTGAAGGCCAATGAAGCTGTGACGTTGAAGTTGGAAATCAGCGGTACGGGAAATATGAAGCTGATAAACACCCCCGAGGTGCAGTGGCCGCAAGACTTTGAAGTGTATGACCCTCAGGTGGAGAACAAGTTCTCGCTCACGCGTGCCGGCCTGTCAGGAAAGAAGGTTATTGAGTATCTGGCCATTCCGCGTCATGCAGGCACATTTACCATTCCACCGGTGGAGTTCAGCTATTTCGATTTGAAATCAAAGAGCTACCGCACCCTTACGACCGAGCCTTACGAACTGACTGTGGCCAAAGGCGAGGGAGCCTCGGGACAGATGGTTTCCAGCTTCACGAACAAAGAGGATGTGCGGCTGATTGGTCAGGACATCCGCTATATCAAGACGGGTGGTGACGTTCGCCTGTTGCCCAAGGGGCAGTTCCTCTTTGGTACCTGGTTGTATTATCTCTGCTACATTGTGCCGTTGCTTCTTCTGCTCCTGTTGGTGGTTGTTTATCGCAAGCGCGCAGTGGAGAATGCCAATGCCTTGAAGGTCCGCACAAAGAATGCCAACAAGATGGCCGTCAAACGACTGAAAGTGGCCGCTCGACTGTTGAAGGAGGACAAGAAGGAGGCATTCTATGAAGAGGTGCTGAAAGCCTTGTGGGGATACATCAGTGACAAGATGAATATTCCCGTGGCCAAGTTGTCAAAGGACAAGGTGGAGCAGGAATTGCTGAGCCGTCATGTCGATAAGACGCTTTCCGACGACTTCTTGCAGCTGTTGAATGAGTGCGAGTTTGCCCGCTATGCCCCCTCGAGTGTGGCCGGTGGCATGGACAAGGTCTATTCCGCTGCCATAGAGGTCATCAGTAAAATGGAGAATTCAATCAAACGTTTAAAATAAGATAAAGATAGATACACACATGGTTATGTTCAAGACTGTAATGTACAATATATGCCTGATGATGTTGCTGGGAGTGGCATCGGTAAAGGCACAGACCGATACCGTTTCGGTAGAGATGGAGCAGGGTGGGGCAGTGGCCTCCGTAGCTGGCAAGGAGATGGCCGACAAGGCCTATGCCGACGGGGATTATGCACAGGCCATCCGGATTTACGAACAGATTCTTCAGAACCAAGGCGAGGCTGCGGCCATCTATTACAATTTGGGAAACAGCTATTACAAGAGCGACGACATAGCCAAGGCCATCCTCAACTACGAGCGTGCCCTGTTGCTCAGCCCCGCTGATGGCGACATCCGTTTCAACCTCGAACTGGCCCGCAGCAAGACGGTGGACAAGATTACCCCCTTGAGCGAAATGTTCTTCATCACTTGGGCACGCAATCTGGCCAACCTCCTCAGTTCCGATGCGTGGGCCAAGTGTGCCATCGCCTGTTTCCTCTTCTTCATCCTCTGTGTGGCGGCCTACATCTTCGGACGCAAACCGGCCGTGCGCAAGGCTTCCTTCTTCCTGGCATTCCTTTTCCTTGCTGTCTGCATAGTGGCCAATGTTTCAGCCCGTTATCAGAAAGGGCAGCGCCTCGACCGGGCGAAAGCCATCGTCATGCTCCCCACCGTATCGGTCAAGAGCACACCCGACAACAGCGGAACCGACCTCTTTGTCCTCCACGAGGGATGCAAGGTCGGAATCAAGGACGATTCGATGAGCGGATGGAAAGAAATCCGCTTGGAAGACGGTAACGTCGGATGGCTGCCCGCCGGTGCCATCGAGATTATTTAAAAAAGAAATATGGACGGCCTCCTGCAACAGTTAATCTCCTTTGACCAGTCGCTGCTTCTGATGCTCAATGGAAGCGACTCCCTCTTTCTGGATGGGGTGATGATGGTCATCACCTCCACCGAAGTGTGGATTCCCATGTTTGCCGCCTTGCTCTATGTCATTGCCAAGAACAATCCTCCGAAGGCGTTTGGGATCACCCTTGTTGCCATTGTCCTGACCATTGTCGTGTGCGACCAGGTTGCCTCCGGCATCTGTAAGCCGCTGTTCCAGCGCTTCCGGCCCACGCAGGACCCCTCCATCATGTATCTGGTCGATATTGTAGATGGCTATCGGGGCAGTCGCTACGGATTCATCTCTAGCCATGCGGCCAACACGTTCGGCCTCTGTGTCTTCCTCTCCCTGCTGTTTCGTCGCACCGGCCTTTCCCTTCTGCTGGTCGTGTGGGCCTGTCTCAGCTCCTATTCCCGTATCTATTTGGGAGTCCACTATCCGGGCGACATCCTGTTTGGTTGCTTGGTCGGATGCCTTTCCGGCTATCTGTTTCATCGGTTGCTCTCAGGGGTAAATCGTCGTTTGGGGCTGGGCCGGCAAGGCACCGTCTCTGCGCTTTATACCCGCACAGGCTATCTGGTCTCCGATGTCAATCTGGTGACAGGGGTTCTCCTGCTCACTTATGCCGTCATTCCCATCATTGCCATCGTTGCATTCTGCTGATGCAACAAGTTATCCTCCCCCTTCATAACCCCCCCTTTTCTGCTTAAAAATTCCTGCAGCGTATAGAATTTTTCTTTCTGACTGCATCTAAAATCCCAAACATCCGTATTACGTAAGCATTCGACGAAGTACCCCTAAACTGCAACTGCTGCAACTACCTGTGATT
>CAZDAN010000181.1:0-4460 GCA_964503565.1 uncultured Bacteroides sp. | reverse complement strand
TGATTGGTGGTGCTGCTTTGAAGGTTGCTGACTTCAAGGGCATTATCGACGCATTCAAATAAGCGTAAGGCAAATAAAGGCTCCTTGCTGTCCGACAAAGGATAGGCAAGGAAGCCTTTTCTTTTTATTCAATAACTTACTAAAGGAGTTTTTTAGAGATGAAACTTTTGAGAAGTTGGTGTATGGGAGTTTTCTTGTGTGGTGCATTGACTGCAAATGCACAAGAAACAGTATTTGACCGTCTGGAGAAACAACAGCCGGGCACAGGTGTGGTAGTCATCCATCAGGATGCTCGTCTGAAAACATTGGTCGGACAGATACGCTCTACCGAGAATGCACAGAAGGCGACACAAAAGGTACAGGGATTCCGCGTGCAGGTATATGCCGGAAACAACTCGAAGCGTGCGCGTACCGAGGCAACCCAGATGGCCGAAAGAGTAAAGACTCTGTTTCCCGAATTGGACGTATATACCCAATTTATATCTCCCCGTTGGCTCTGCCGGGTGGGTGATTATCGGAGCATCGAAGAGGCCGATGCCGTCATGCGTCAGTTGAAAAGTGTCGGCAATTTCAAGGAGGTATCCATCGTGAACACCCTTATCAAACTGTAAGGGTGCTATAATATAATAAGGTATAAGATTATTTTCGAGGATTGTTTTATCCAACATACATGTTTCAATCAAATATGCATACGGAAGAAGAATTGCCGAAGGAAGTGGGCGAACTGAAAAGCCATTATAAGGAGATATTGACCCTGTTGGGTGAAGATGTTGAGCGTGAAGGCCTGTTGAAGACCCCTGAGCGGGTGGCCAAGGCCATGTTGACGTTGACAAAAGGTTACCGGATGGACCCGAAAGCGGTGTTGAACTCAGCCAAGTTCAAGGAGGACTATCGCCAGATGGTCATCGTGAAGGACATTAACTTCTACTCCCTTTGCGAGCATCACATGCTACCCTTCTATGGCAAGGCACATGTGGCCTACATCCCCAACGGCTACATCACGGGATTGAGTAAGATAGCCCGTGTGGTTGATATCTTTTCGCATCGCCTGCAAGTGCAGGAGCGCATGACCACTCAAATCAAGGAGTGCATCCAAGAGACACTGAATCCGTTGGGTGTGATGGTGGTCATCGAAGCCAAGCACATGTGTATGCAGATGCGGGGAGTGGAGAAGCAGAACTCCATCACTACTACATCCGATTTCACCGGAGCTTTCAACCAAGCCAAGACGCGTGAAGAGTTTATGAACCTGATTCGGGGCGGTCAATTCTGACAGAAACCCCGAATCTTTTTTTGATATTTGTCTCATCTTTTGTGGTAATTTGTTCAAAATAGGTAGTCGAATTGCCATTTTCTTTGTATATTCTTGCTTATAAAACAGGTTATCGTTACTTTTGCGACACGGATTGACGGTTCGAATATAGGACACCGGTTCCGTTTGAGAAATCAGGAAATTATTAACGATAAACTATTAAGAACATAAAGATTTTATGAGAAGACTTAACACTACGCTTTGTGCCGTAGCAATTGCTGTCTCTTTGTTTGGCCAGAACGAGCCTTACAAGGATGCGTCGTTGTCTCCCGCAGAGCGCGCGGCCGATTTGGTAAGCCGCCTCACATTGGAAGAGAAAGTGGCATTGATGCAGAATGCCTCACCCGCAGTGCCCCGCTTGGGCATCAAACCTTATGAATGGTGGAACGAAGCCCTTCATGGCGTAGGTCGTGCCGGATTGGCTACCGTGTTCCCCCAATCCATCGGTATGGGAGCATCGTTCGACGACGACTTGTTATACGAGGTGTTCAATGCCGTCAGCGACGAGGCGCGTGCAAAAACCCGTCTCGCCCGCGAACGCAACAGCTACAAGCGCTATCAGGGCCTGACCTTCTGGACTCCCAATATCAACATCTTCCGCGACCCGCGTTGGGGACGCGGACAGGAGACCTATAGCGAAGACCCCTTCCACACCTCACAGATGGGTATGGCCGTGGTGCGCGGCTTGCAAGGCCCCGAGGACAGCAAGTACGACAAGACTCACGCCTGCGCCAAGCACTTTGCCGTGCATTCAGGTCCCGAGTGGAACCGCCATAGCTTCGATGCCAAGAACATCAATCCGCGCGACTTGTGGGAGACCTATCTGCCTGCCTTCAAGGACCTGGTACAGAAGACCAAGGTGAAGGAGGTGATGTGTGCCTACAACCGCTACGAAGGCGACCCCTGTTGTGGTAGCGACCGCCTGCTGATGCAGATTCTTCGCGAGGAGTGGGGATTCGAAGGTATCGTTGTGAGCGATTGCGGTGCCATCCGTGACTTCTTCATGAAGAATCATCACGAGACACACAAAGACCGCGATGATGCCTCTGCCGCAGCCGTGTTGAGCGGTACCGACCTCGAGTGCGGAAGCTCCTACCAAGGTTTGGTGGACGCCGTGAAGAACGGTTACATCAAGGAGACCGACATCGACCGTGCCGTGCGTCGCCTCTTCCAGGCCCGTTTCGAATTGGGCGAGATGGACCCCTCCACTCCGTGGGACACCATTCCCGCCTCGGTCATCAACAGCCCCAAGCACCAACAGTTGGCGCTTGAGATGGCTCGCAAGAGCATCGTCCTGTTGGAGAACGACAATGACATCCTCCCTTTGAAGAAAGGACAAACCATCGCCCTCATCGGTCCCAATGCCAACGACTCGGTGATGCAATGGGGTAACTACAACGGTTTCCCCGGTCACACTGTCACTTTGCTGGAAGCCATGAAGAAGTATATCCCCGCCGAGAAGCTGATTTACGACCCCGCTTGCGACCGCGCGTCGGAGACCACTTTTGTCAGCCTCTTCGACCAGTGCAGCACTGAAAACGGACAAGGTTTTGATGCCCGCTTCTGGGACAACAACCAGTTCGAGGGCGAACCCGTGGCCACTGCCCGTCAGACAACGCCCATCCTCTTCACCACCGACGGTGCTACGGCTGTAGCTCCCGGCGTGCCTTTGACCAAGTTCTCGGGTGTATATCGTTCGACCTTCCGCCCCACCGAGAGTGGTAAGATTGATTTCCAGATAAAGATGCGTGGCGAGTACACCCTGCTCATCAATGGCAAGGAAGTGGCCAAGGACGAAGGTGCCATCAAGCAGACCACCGTATTCTATAGCATGGAGGCACAAGCCGGCAAGAAGTACGACATCGAACTTCGTTACCGCCACATCGAGAAGTCGGCCAACCTCAGCTTCGACATGGGAGCCAGCCGTCCGGTTGACATTGCCGCTTTGTTGAAGAAGGTCGAGAAGGCCGATGTGGTAGTCTTTGCCGGAGGTATTGCCCCCAGCCTGGAGGGTGAGGAGATGCCCGTGAGTGCGCCCGGTTTCCGTGGTGGCGACCGCGACGACATCCAGCTTCCTGCTATCCAGCGCCGTGTGGTGAAGGCATTGAAGGATGCCGGTAAGCGCATCGTCTTCGTCAACTTCTCAGGCTCGGCCATGGGACTTGTGCCCGAAAGCCGCAACTGTGAAGGTATGATTCAGGCATGGTATCCCGGTCAGGCCGGTGGTACGGCCGTAGCCGATGTGTTGATTGGCAAGTACAACCCCGCCGGTCGTCTGCCCGTCACCTTCTATCGCGACATCAACCAGTTGCCCGACTTCCAGGACTACTCGATGCGTGGCCGTACCTATCGTTATTTCCTTGGCAATCCGCTTTACCACTTCGGTTACGGACTCAGTTACACCACCTTTGAGTACGGCAAGGCCAAACTCTCCAAAGGTTCGCTCACCAAGGACGGCTCCATCACCCTCAGTGTGCCTGTGATGAACACCGGCAAGGTGGCCGGTGAAGAGGTCGTACAGGTCTACATCCGCCGCGTGGACGACAAGGAAGGCCCGACCAAGAGCTTGAAAGCTTTCGATCGCATCTCCCTGAAGCCCGGCCAGCAACAGCTTGTCAAGATTGAATTGCCCGCCGAGCGTTTCGAGTGCTTCGATGTGAAGAGCAACGCCATGCGCGTGATGTCCGGCAAGTACGAAGTCATGTACGGTGGCAGCTCACGCACCGAAGACTTGCAGAAGACCAGTGTTGTAGTCAAGTAATATTCCTTTTAGGCACGGATTCCACGGATTGACACGGATTTTTTAGCATATTTCAAGAACAAAATGAAATATAAATCCGTAATAATCCGTGGAGTCCGTGCCTAAAATATCTTTATAATGAAACGTAAACTGCTGATTCTCTTTGGAAGCATCTCCCTGTTCTTGGGGTTGTTGGGGATAGCTTTACCCCTGTTGCCCACCACGCCGTTCCTCCTATTGTCCGCCACTTGCTATTTTCACGGGTCGGAACGGCTTTACCGTTGGCTTATGTCCCACCCCACATTGGGCCCCTACATCCGCAGTTTCCGCGAAGACAAAGCCATCCCCCTCCGTGTAAGCATTCGACGAAGTACCCCTAAACTGCAACTGCTGCAACTACCTGTGATT
>CAZDAN010000180.1:0-4473 GCA_964503565.1 uncultured Bacteroides sp. | reverse complement strand
ACGAGGAAGTTTGTTTTTGCAAATATAGAGATATAAATTGATATAATGGTAAAAAAACAGATATTATTTTTCCACACAAATAGAACAATCAGGGTTGATAGTGACCGTGCTTCCCAATTCTGCGGTCATACTATCGTTGGTTTTTAGCAATAAGTTTCCTTCATTGCTCAACACTAACTGACGGTGATGGTACCCCATGATAGTCCAGCTACGGGTATGGTGCATGTCACGCCTTGTACAGCCGTCAGGGTCTGCTGGCTGACTGTGGTGCCTGTGAGTGCATTGTTCACCTTTACGGTGGCTACGGGTACAGTTCCCGTGAACTGTACGTTCAGCACTTGGTTGTTCACCGTAGCAGTAACGGGAACTTGGAGGGTCTCGTTTTCTCCATCAATAATTGTATTATTAGAATTGATGAATTGTATCTCCTCCTGATTGGAGTCGTCATTGTCAACTGCTGCGAATGAGCAGAACGGCAGGATGCTTGCAAATAACAAGCCTTTTACGAAACTTTTAGTTTTCATAGATGTCAGTTTTTTAATTAATAATGTATGAATAAATTTACTTACGTTTTCTGCTTGCAAAGTTACGGGAATAAATTGGAGTAGAATCAATTTTTTCTGTAAATTCGTTCTTGGTTAGATTGATATACTTCCTCCGGGGGGGCTGTAAACCTTTGATTATCAAATCGAATCTAAGATGTTGCTAAAGTTGTTTTGGAGGCTATATTTTGAAAGTTGGGCATGTTTGAAATGGGGTTTGAAATGGGGCGTGATTTGATGTTTTGACAATATATTTTGTCTGTTGTTTGCAGGAGTGGGAAATAATGTGTTCCTTTGTGGCTGATAAACGAAACTGTTGGAGCAATGAAAAAGCACGCAATTACATGGATAGGCCTCATGCTGATGATGATGGTGGTGGGGTGCGGTGATGAACAAAACGAACGCCTGTTGACCCGTGCGGAAGCATATATGGAGACACGGGCTGACAGTGCACGGTGGCTGTTGCGGCAGGTGGACTCTACTATGACCGATGAACAGTGTGCCCGTTATGCCTTGTTGTGGACGCAGGCCACGCACAAGTGTCGTATCCCTTTGGAAGGCGATTCGCTTATCAATGTAGCGGTGGACTATTACGGTCGGACGGGGGATAACCATCGGTTGGCAAAGTCTTTGCTCTACAAAGGGTTGGTGCATAAGCAACGGGGCGAAGTAGAATTGGCTACAAAGGCATTTGTGGGCAGTGAACAAGCGTTCGATGGAGTGGAGGATGACCAATACAAAGCGTTGCTATTCGGACATTATGCATCATTGTTGCAGCGACAGAATTTATTTGATAGGGCTTTGGAATACCACAAAAAGTCGTATCGATACAGATTGTTGGGTGATTCATTGCATTATATAGTATCAGCTTGTAATAACATTGCCACAATTTATGAGTTGATGGGACAAAAGGATAGCGCCCAAAATTACTATGTAAGAGGCTTGTCATATACAGGAGTTGATAATCGGAATTTGCTTCACAATTATGCTCTTCATCTTATGAAAAGAGGGCTGTATGCTGAGGCTGAAAATATGTTGAAGGAGAGTGAAACGAAAATCTCTGACTCTGCCTATATACATAATGTGTACTCTTCCCTGGCAACACTTTATTATGAAACAAAGGAATATGAGAAGGCTAAAGATTATGGTGAAAGAATGTTGGAAAGTACGGACAGCATGATGCAATGCACCGGTTTTCTGCATCTCTACAGAATACATAGACAGATGGATGACATGAAGACGGCCGTGCATTATCATGATCTTTACCGCCAATACGATAGCGACATCAGCTTGCGCAAGAAGACGGCACAAGTGGCAGAAATCCCACATAAGATGAAAGTCCTTCGGTTGGAGGAGGAGAATCGCACGGCGCACCGTTGGCAATGGACGTGGGGGATAGGTGCGGCTGTTGTTCTGGGTATAGCCGTGTGGACGGTGAGACTCCTGAAAAAACGGCATGGCAGGCAAATGACGGAAAAGGATTCATTGCTGGACGAGAAGGAGCGAATGTTGACCTTGAAACAGACGTTGGTGAAGGAGATTGAACAGAAACTGTATGACTTGAAAATTGAATTGGGCCGCCTGAAGGGGACACTGGCCAGTCAGTCGAAGGCTGTAGCCAACTTGAAAGAGGACAGGAGGAAGGACAGGGCTGCCTACAATGAATCGGTGAAGGAGTTCAAGAAGAGCCTGAGAAAAAAAGATGAGGAATACAGGAGTGAACAGAAGGCGGTGAAGGCACAGGTCGGTGAACTGACCAAGCGGCTTAACCAATCGGAAAAAGAGCAGAGCCGATGGGGCAATGAAGTGAAGGCACAGGCGGCGCAGATGGAGCAGTACGAATTGTTGCAACGTTTTCTGCTTGATGGCGGAAACGTGCGCAGTGTGTTGCTGATTCTGGAATTGAAGAGTGGACGCCACAATCCGCGCTACTCCATTAAGCGGGCTGATTACGCTGAACTGCTGAAACAGCTGGCCGAGTATGCTTATCCCGGCATCCGAATAGAGATAGAGAGCAATGAGGTGTTGAAGGACAAACAGGAACTGACCTGTCTGCTCCTCTTTGGTTTCGACGACATGGAGATGTTGCGCATGGCCACCAACCTGAAGCCGAACAGTGTGAGGACATACTGTACACAAGTGAGAGCTGCATTAAAGGATATTTTGCAGGATTGATGGTCGCGATTCCCTCTCATGCAACAGAGCATAAGTGGCTGTAAAAAATGGCGGAGAATTGTTGTCTTTTCAATGATTTTGTATACCTTTGCTGCCAATTAGTGGTAAGAGATTTGTTATGGCTCCATAGTGGAAAAATAAAAAGAGGATATGAACGAAGAGACAAAAGTTAGTATTTTTCAACGTCCGGCATGGGTGGTGGCGTTTGCTTTGACGGCTGCTATGGCGTGGGGGTGGGCCTATCCGCTCATCAAACTGGGCTTCGGAGAGTTTGGCATTACGCAGGAAATGACGGGCAGTAAGATGCTGTTTGCGGGTATACGCTTTGCCGTGTCGGGATTGATTGTGTTGGCCATTGCTCGTGGCAAGGGCAAGAGTTTCGGAGTGGTGCGGGCGTCCAATTGGGGGTATCTGTTACTCTTTGCCCTGCTGAACACGACGTTGCACTATGCCTGTTTCTACATCGGCCTGTCGCATAGTGAAGGGGCGCGGGCTGCCATCCTCAATTCGATGGGGGTGTTCATGCTAGTGTTATTTGCCTGTATGTTCTACAAGAGCGATAAGCTGACTGTACGGAAAATCATGGGTTGTCTGGTTGGCTTTGTCGGCATTTTGGCACTTAATATCGGTGGTGGAAAGAGTGGACAATTCACTTGGTTGGGCGATGGCATGATTATCCTGAATGCACTTTGTTCGGCTTCAGCCGGATTGATGACGCGCGGTTTGCGCAGTCGGGTGGACGTGTTTGTCGGCACGGGGTATAGTCTGGCCATCGGTGGTGCATTGCTGGTGATTCCCGGATGGATGATGGGCGGCACGTTGCCTCAGATTACGGTGGCAGGTATCGTTATTCTTTGTCTGCTCATCTGCATCTCCACCTTGGGCTTCACGCTCTATAACAAGCTGCTCAGTTGCAATCCTGTGGGGCGGGTGGCGATTTTTAATTCTCTCATTCCTGTGGTGGGTGCTCTCACGTCGTGTCTCTGTCTGGACGAACCGTTCTATAGGAAATATCTGTTGGCGGCGGTGTTGGCCACGGCAGGAATCTATATCATCAATAAGGGGAAGAGGTGACAAAGCCGAGGATTTCCTCCGCTTCATCGGGGTGGAACCAATGAATGCTGGCATCACGCTTGAACCACGTCATCTGTTTGCGCGAATAGATGCGTGAGTTTTGCTTGATTTTCTCCACGGCAAAGTCGAGTGTCCACTCCCCATCGAGATACATGAAAAGTTCTTTGTAACCTACTGTATTCAGCGAATTGAGGTGGCGGTAGGGGAGTACGCTCTTCACCTCTTCCAACAATCCCTCTTCCATCATGATGTCCACGCGTCGGTTGATGCGTTCGTATAGTTCTTCGCGCTCACGTCGGAGACCTATCTTTACGATGCGGAAGGGACGCTCTTTGCACGATTGTGTGCGGAAGGAGGTGTAGGTACGTCCCGTCATGTGACATATTTCCAACGCATGGATGACTCGCTTGGGATTCTTCAAGTCTACCACACGATAGTATTCAGGGTCGAGCAAGCGGAGTTCGGCACATAGCGGTTCGAGTCCCTCCTGTTCGTAACGTTCCATCATGAAAGCGCGCGTCTCGGCATCTACGGTCGGTATGTCATCAATCCCCTTGCACACGGCATCGACGTACATCATGGAGCCTCCGGTGAGCAGTGCATAATCGTTTGTCAGAAACTGGCTGGCAAGACACTCCATCGCTTCCTCTTCGTAGCGGGCTGCACTGTAATAATCGGTCAG
>CAZDAN010000179.1:0-4475 GCA_964503565.1 uncultured Bacteroides sp. | reverse complement strand
ATACACAAGCAGAATCCCTGCAAGCCGATCAGCTGAAAAAGTTGATAGTTAAAGCATGTCATACCGAATGGGGTGTGAAGCATAATTATGGAAATATACATACGTATGAGGATTATATTCGGCAAGTCCCCATCCAATCCTATGATGATATCAAACCATACGTGGAGCGTATGCGACACGGTGCACGCAATGTGCTGTGGCCTTCACAGGTAAGGTGGTACGCCAAGTCATCGGGTACCACGAATGACAAGAGCAAGTTCATTCCGGTTTCCAGCGAAGGACTGAAACAAATGCATTACAAAGGCCCGACAGATTGTGTTGCATACTATTTGATGACACGCCCTGATTCGCGTATCTTCAATGGGAAAGGACTCATTTTGGGTGGAAGTCATGCACCTAACTATAATCTGAAACACAGTCTGGTGGGTGATCTTTCGGCTATTCTTATTGAAAATGTGAACCCGTTGGTGAATTTCTTGCGTGTGCCCAGCAAGGAGATAGCACTATTGAGTGACTTCGAGGAGAAGATGGAACACATAGCCCGCAGTACCATTGGACGGGACATTACCAATATTTCGGGTGTGCCGTCGTGGATGATGGCTGTCATAAAGCGGGTATTGGAAATCACCGGTGCACAATCTTTGGACGAAGTGTGGCCAAACTTGGAAATATTCTTCCATGGTGGAGTCAGCTTTGCTCCTTATCGCGAAACATACCAGCAACTTATCCGCAGCCCCCGTATGCAGTATCGCGAGACATATAATGCCAGCGAAGGATTCTTTGGTATTCAAAACGATCCGGCCGATCCATCCATGATGCTGATGTTGGACTATGGGGTGTTTTATGAATTCATTCCTTTGGAAGAATTAGGCAAACCCAATCCGGCCGTTGTGCCATTGACAGGCGTCGAATTGGGACGTAATTATGCCGTTGTCATTAGCAATATGTGCGGACTTTGGCGATATCTGATAGGCGATACCGTGCGCTTTACGAGCAAAAATCCCTATAAGTTTGTTATATCAGGACGTACCAAGCATTTTATCAATGCTTTTGGTGAAGAGTTGGTGGTGGAGAATGCCGAGAAGGGCTTGCAAGTTGCTTGTGCCGCCACCGGTGCACAGGTGAGTGAATATACGGCTGCTCCCGTCTTCATGGGGACCGATGCCAAATGTCGCCACCAGTGGCTCATTGAGTTTTCTGTAGCACCTGATTCCATTGAACACTTTACACAAGTGTTGGACGATACCCTGCAACAGGTGAACAGTGACTACGAAGCCAAGCGTTATAAGGACATCACTCTGCAACGTCTGGAGGTGTTGCCGGCCCGTCCTGACCTGTTTCATGACTGGTTGAAAGCGAAGGGAAAATTGGGTGGTCAGCACAAGGTGCCCCGCTTGAGCAATACTCGTGAGTACATTGATGAAATGATGAAATTCAATAAATAAGAACTTAAAAATGCCTAAGCTATCCATAATTCATAAAAGATTTGTCGGCCCTTTGATATTGTTGGCACTGATAATAGCCTCGTGTGCCCGTATGGGGTCTCCCGATGGTGGTGCTTATGACGAGACACCCCCTGTGATGGTGAACAGCCATCCGGTTATAGGTGCCATCAATAGCAACGAGAAGCGTATCGTGTTGGAATTTGATGAATACATCAAACTGCAAAATGCTTCGGAAAAGGTGGTTATCTCTCCTCCACAGATTGAAGTGCCCGAAATAAAGGCCAGCGGCCGACGAGTGATTGTGGAGTTGCAGGACACGATGAGGCCCAACACCACCTATTCCATTGACTTTGGAGATGCTATCACCGACAATAACGAAGGTAATCCTATGGGACAATTTGCCTTCACCTTCTCTACGGGTGATGCCATCGACTCAATGGAGGTAGCCGGCACCATATTGGATGCTTCCAATCTGGAACCTGTGAAAGGTATGCAGGTGGGACTCTATGCCGACCTTTCTGATACGGCTTTCATCACCAAACCTTTCGAGCGCATTTCGCGCACCGATGCCAGCGGACGTTTCTCTATCAAGGGAGTGGCTCCCGGTACCTATCGTATCTACGGACTGATGGACAGCGATCAGGATTACCGTTTCAGTCAGAAGAGCGAAATGGTGGCTTTTTTTGATTCACTCATCGTACCTTATAGCGAATCGGCCGTGCGGCAAGATACCTTTTGGATTGATTCGCTCACTATCGACACCATTGTCAATGTCCCCTATACCCATTATCTGCCTGATGACTTGGTATTACGCGCCTTCAAGGAAGAGATGACCACCCAGTATCTGCTTAAGAATGAACGGTTGACGCCCAATAAGTTCTCTGTTTATTTTGCCACTAAGGCCGACACCTTGCCCACCCTCAAGGGATTGAACTTCGATGAAAAGGATGCTTTCGTGGTGGAGAAAAGTCTGCACAACGATACCATCCACTATTGGATAAAGGATTCGACCATCATCCGATTGGACACATTGGAATTTACGTTGGACTACCTCTATACCGACACCTTAGGCCAGCTTGTACCGCGTGTTGATACCTTCTACATGTCTTCCAAAAAGACATTGGAAATGTTCCAGAAAGAGAAGGACAAGGAGATGGAGGAGTTCCAAAAGGAATTGAAGAAGAAGCGCCGTCGCCTGAAAGAGGGCGAGGTGTTGACCGATACGCTTCCTTCCATCAAGTTCTTGAAAACCAAGCTGTCAAACATCAAGGATGTGTATGCTACGCTCACGTTGGATTTTGATGAGCCGTTGGCGCGTATCGACACACAGGCCATACACCTGCGCTTGAAGGTGGACACCCTGTGGAAGGATATTCCCAGCCGCTTCGAGCAGGTGGAGGGACAAACCCGCAAGTACCGCATACGGGCCGAGTGGCGACCTGAACAGGAGTATGAACTAACCATCGATTCGGCTGCCTTTACCGGCATTTATGGGTTGCACACCGACAAGCAGAAGCAAACCATGAAGATGCGTTCGTTGGACGAATATGGCACTTTGGCTTTCGACGTGACGGGTGTCGCCCTTTCCCCCAAGGCTTATGTGGAACTGCTCAGTGCGGACGACAAACCTGTGCGGCGTGAGTCGTTGGAGAAGGGTCATGCCGAGTTCTTTTTCCTCAATCCCGGAAAATACTATGCCCGTTTGGTGAACGATGCCAATGGAAATGGCAAGTGGGACACCGGCCTCTATGCCGACCGTCTGCAACCCGAACAGGTCTATTATTACCCCCAAATGCTGGAGGTGCGTGCCCTGTGGGATATGCGTCAGGATTGGAACGTCTCTGCTTTGCCCGTCGAGAAGCAGAAGCCTTTGGAAATCACCAAGCAGAAGCCCGAGGAGAAAAAAGAAAAGCGAAGCAAGAATGCCGAGCGCGAAGAACGAAAGAGAAAGAATAGCAGATAAAAGAGAAACATCGTGTGTCGTATGAAAAGAATACTTTCCCTCATAATTATCCTTGTCATCGGGTGGAGCGCCTATGCCCAATGTCCTGCCGAGAACTATGCTTTCCAAAGTGGCGAGAAACTGGATTATGAAATGTACTTCAATTGGAAGTTCGTGTGGGTGAAGGCGGGTACTGCCCGACTGAAGACCGATGCCATCACTACCGATGACGGACAACCCGGTTACGAAACCTCACTCATTGCCACCAGCAGCAAGCGGGCCGACTTCTTCTTCAAGATGCGCGACACACTCATCAGTCGCATGACTACCCGGATGGAGCCTCTCTATTTCCGCAAAGGAGCCGAGGAGGGAAAACGCTACACCGTGGACGAAGCATGGTTCAGCTATCCCGATGGGAAAAGTCAGGCACGCCAGCGACGCCTTCATAAGGACGGAAGTGTGAAGACCGCGCAAGAAACCATGGACGAGTGCATCTACGATATGCTGAGCATCCTGCAACGCGCCCGTTCATTCGACCCTGCAGATTACAAGGTGGGCGACAAGATTCACTTCCAGATGGCCACCGGCCGACGTGTGGAGAAGCAGACACTCATCTACCGCGGCAAAAAGAACTTCGAAGCCGAAGATGACAAAGAAACCACTTACCGTTGTCTCGTCTTCTCCCTTGTAGAGTACGACAAAAAGGGCAAGGAGCAGGAGGTCATCACCTTCTACATCACCGACGACAAGAACCACCTGCCCGTCCGCCTCGACCTCTTTCTCAACTTCGGTTCGGCCAAAGCCTTCCTCAAGGGCATCAAGGGCAATCGCCACCCGCTGACCTCCATCGTCAAAAGAGAATGATTTCTAAGACCTTGAAAGATACAAGACTCATTCTGTAAAGTTTCAGAGGAAATAGCTTCTCTTCCCCACATTCGTTTAGGGTTAAGCACACCTTATCCCATGGCTAAGGTGAGCTTAGCCCAAGGCTGAGCATCAGTCATTACCTTCCGAATGAATTTTGTCCATTTTTCGTATGAAAGAGAAGTTGGGTGCATATACGCATTCTCGCGCGGTCTGTTTTGCAT
>CAZDAN010000178.1:0-4506 GCA_964503565.1 uncultured Bacteroides sp. | reverse complement strand
TGTAACTTTAAAAACATATCCCCCAACTAAAGAAATAAAAGAAGTAAAGTTGTGATTTGCTTTCAAATTAGTATCTTTGCGACACTAATTGAAGCAATTCACAATAAGGATTATTCCGTTGTGAAAACATTAGGTTCTGATCCCTCGTCCTTTAACGGGGGATTTTTTAGTTTACCCAAAATCATAGAAATTAGGGAGCAGTCCGAAAATTATGGTTCAAGAATGCATCCGCATGCCACAAAATCCCCCTTTTTCACACAGCTGGCTGTGTTGCCCGACGCAGCCTGCTGTGTGGGCCATCGTAGCAGGCTGTATCGGCCCACGCAGCCAGCTGTATTTTTCAGAGTAGTTTTTTAGCAAAAACAACTCCGTCCACCAACCGGCAATTGCGGTGAGTGGACGGAGTTGTCTATTACTATTTCTTCTTTATTTTTTCCTATTTCTCAAACTTGCTATAGGTGATACGCACCTGCAATTCGTTGCCGGGATTGAATCCTCCCATCAGGCGGGCACCGGTCAGGTTCAGGTTGTGGCGGATGGTGACAATATTTCCTGAATTGTCCGTAGTTGTCACCACGGGAATCAGCACCACTTTGTTCCAATCTTCATCTACCACTCCATTATTGTTCTTCTTCTCGTTGATGCAGTTGGTGACGAGCTGCGACATGTTGTTGAACGTATAGGTGTTGTAGGTGGAGTTGTATGATGTCAGATAGGAAGTTTTGTTATCTACCACCTGATTCTTCTCGAAGAAGGTGTACATATCCTTCTTACGCACCATCAGGATGGTTTGGGGAATACCCATTTTGAAGGCGGCACTTTCTGCATCGCCTGTCGATTCGTTGTAGCGAGTGATGGTCAGTGTCACCGAGTTCAGCGTATCGCCTTGGTAGATGTGATTGTCAGCAATCTCGTCCAATGGCAGAGTCAGTTCGGTAAAGATACCGGCCGGAGTTTTCAAGTAGGTACAGCTTCCGTCTTTTTCCACCAGTTCTTTCAACTTTTCCTTGTCTGTCTGGAAACGGTTGGCTTGTATCACCTCCTGTGTGCCTGCAAATTGGGCAATGACGGTCACCAGCGAGTCCACCTTGCCGCTGCTGCTCTTGATGAAATACTTGAAGGAGATGTTCAACTGTACCTGTTGCACATAGAGGATGCTTCCGTCGCCCTGGTCGCACTTGAAGTACATGCCTTTGCAGACGTTGTTGATGAAAGCCTCGGAATTGGCAAAGTTGGTAGAATCTTCGTAATACTTACGGATGATGTCGGTTCCATATTGGCGTGGCAATTGCACGCGAATGTAGGGAACATAACTATCATCCTCTGTGATGGAGTCGGGCAAAGTCTTGTCTTCGGCCGTATAGGGACGTGAAGCGAGCGGTGCCTGTGTTGCATCGTAATACTCCTCGGGATTCAGGTCGGTATAATAGTTCTTCCCCTCTTCCAATACCTTGTTGAGTGGATAGACACTCAAGTGATTGGGACTGATGGAGTCTCCGAAAAACGAACTGACATAGAGGCGTACTTCTGCCGACACGGCTGTATCGCCAGCCACCCCATTTTCGGGAAAGCCGAAATTCTCTACACAATGGAACTGTGCCAAGAAATCAGCTTCAAAGGTTCCGTACGTCGGGTCGGTATAACGTCCCAAATAAGCGGTGGAAGTCTTGGCCAGAATAGAGTCTCCGGCCAACAGCGAACGGCTGGTAGCATTATATACTTTTTGGTCGATGCTGATATGGTCATCGCCGGGCATCATGCTTTCGCCCAATCCTTCGGTGTTGTCGTCGCAAGCGACAAACACAGTGGTCAGCATCATCGACAAGATGATCCAGAAGTGGTTTCTTTTCATTGTATGCAGTTATGAAATTCTGTAGTAGTATAATCAATGTCCCGGGACAGGTTGGGAGAAAAGAGGAATCAATCCTCCTCTTCCACCTCTTCCTTGCCTACGCTCCACACTTGGTCATAGAAATTGCAGAAGCTATCGGCATAATTTTCTTCTCCCTGATAATCCAATGCGGGGATTCCCAACTCTCGGGCATATTCCATCAATTCGGGATGCACACCGGAGGCGCCCTGAATCAAGCCATCGCTGTATCTGATAGCCAGTTTGTTCAACTCTGCGGCACTCACCGGAACATTGACACCCTCCAACAGATCGGCTGTCATATCCTTGATGAGCAACTGCTGTGTAAAGTTCTCCTTCAGGTTGCTTTGGAATCCGTCTTCGTACATAGAATATACCACACGTGAGTCGCGGAATGAAGGCTCGTCGCGGTAAGCAGTCTTGATGTAGATAGGAATCAGGGCCGACATCCATCCGTGACAATGTATCACATCGGGACACCAACGCAATTTCTTCACTGTTTCCAACACACCACGAGCATAGAATATTGCACGTTCGTCGTTATCTTCGTATTCCACTCCGTTCTCGTCGGTCGTCATCAGACGCGGATGAAAATAGTCATCGTTATCAATGAAATAGACCTGCATACGAGCCGACTGAATGCTGGCCACCTTGATAATCAACGGATGGTCAGTGTCATCAATAATCATGTTCATACCGCTCAGACGGATAACCTCGTGCAACTGGTTGCGCCGTTCGTTGATGACTCCCCACTTGGGAGTGAAAGTACGAATCTCGCGTCCTCTATCCTGAACAGCCTGCGGCAACTTACGGCCTATGAGCGACATGGGCGATTCGGTAACATACGGGGTGATTTCCTGGGTTATGAATAAAACCTTTTTTGCCTTCATTATGATATATTTTTCTCAAAAGATTGTGCAAAGGTACGAAAAAATTACGAATAACCACCTTTTTCTTACCTTAATAAATGGTTATGTTTTGTTAAGTCGCTGATTTTTAACCTTGATTAAATATTAAAAGCAGGGGCTTATAAAACTTTTTGTGCACAAAACAGCCGTTTTCTTTCGCCATGTGGCAAATTATAGTTTACTTTGCACCGTTTTTACGGTTATTGATGAATAATCAGATTCAAGAGAGACAAGAGAGATGAAAGTTATACAGACAATAAAAGAGTTGCAAGCCGAGCTATCGGCGCTGAAAACTGCAGGAAAGACAGTGGGGCTTGTACCTACCATGGGTGCCCTTCATGCCGGACACGCCTCGTTGGTAGAGCGCAGTGTAGCCGAGAACGACGTGACCGTCGTTAGTATCTTCGTGAACCCTACCCAGTTCAACGACAAGAATGATTTGGTAAAATATCCCCGCACATTGGAAGCCGATTGCCGCTTGTTGCAGTCGGTGGGGGCAACGATTGCCTTTGCCCCGTCAGTGGAAGAAGTTTATCCTGAACCGGACACCCGTGCGTTCTCCTACGCGCCGCTCGACACGGTAATGGAGGGAGCATTCCGACCGGGACACTTCAACGGTGTGTGCCAGATAGTGAGCAAACTGTTCGACATGGTGATGCCCCATCGGGCCTACTTCGGCGAGAAGGATTTCCAACAGTTGGCCATCATCCGCGAAATGGTGCGTCAGATGAATTATCCCCTTGAAATCATCGGCTGCCCCATCGTACGCGAAGCCGACGGGTTGGCCATGAGCAGCCGCAACACCCGTCTGTCGGCCAACGAGCGCACCACGGCACTGAACATCTCGCGCATTCTGTTCGAGAGTCAGGAGTTTGCCAAGAGTCACACGTTGGCAGAAACAAAAGCCTTTGTTGAAGAGGGCATTGCCGCCATCGGCGGCCTCCGATTGGAATACTACGAAGTTGTGGATGCCCGCACCATGCAGACCGTCGGCGAATGGAAAGACGCTGAAGGCATCGTCGGTTGTATCACCGTATTCTGCGGCGAAGTCCGCTTGATTGATAACATTAGATACAAATAAGGAAATATATGCTGATAGAAGTACTGAAATCCAAGTTACATTGTGTGCGTGTCACCGAAGCCAACCTCAACTACATGGGCAGCATCACCATCGACGAAGACCTGATGGATGCTGCCAACCTGATTGCCGGCGAAAAGGTGCACATTGTAAACAACAACAACGGTGCGCGCTTCGTCACCTATATTATAAAAGGTGAACGCGGAAGCGGATGTATCTGTCTCAACGGTGCAGCAGCCCGATTGGTACAGGTGGGCGACGTAGTCATCATCATGTCCTATGCCCAAATGGACTTCGAGGAGGCCAAGACATTCAAACCGGCCGTTGTCTTCCCCGATGCCACAACCAACCGACTGGTATAAAATAGTGTGATGGAATTCCGTAACTCATGTGTCATGAAAAGCAGGGCCATAACCGCAAAGAACAATCCGTGTCTATAGGGTAAATTCATAGAGACAATACATTGATGTTTATCCCTTGTAATTCAATGCGTTTGTCGTTATGGATAATCTGATTTGCTAAACAATTCACTATTTTTTTAGGTCGTTGACGCATTTTTTTCTCTCGCTATGGTTGTCTGTTTCATTATTTTGTGTAATTTTGCAATGTGCGGATTGTCTCTTTTGTAGAGAGAATGCAGAAAACAGGCA
>CAZDAN010000177.1:0-4525 GCA_964503565.1 uncultured Bacteroides sp. | reverse complement strand
CCTCAAAGAGGTTCGTTTTCCCAGTGGATTGAAGAGTTTGGGAAGTGGTGCATTTAGTAGTAGCAACGCCATCACCGATGTCTATTCCTATACCATCGAACCGATAGAGATGGTGGAGGGAACCTTCTCGGAAACAACCATCGAGACGGCTATACTGCACTATCCCAAGACAAGCAAGTATAACTACTACACCAACGGCGGATGGGGACAGTTCCTCAACATGGAGGAGTTTGACGAAACCTATGAATACTCCTACCTCAACAACGACTATACGCTGAACGAGGAGAACGGCGGAGCCATCGACGGTACGCCCGATGCCGATCTCAACGAAGGGTCGGGCCTCATTGTAGAAGGCGACTTGGACCAGAAGACCGACGACATGCACATCCACCACAATGGCGGACATGGCTGCGACGGCGTGGGCGGCTCCATCATTGCCGACGACAACCTGCACGCCAACAAGGTGCACTTCCGCATCGATGTGAAGGGCGGCAAGTGGCACTTCTTCTCCTTCCCCTTCCACGTGAAGAAGGAAAACATCAAGTGTGAAGGCGGTGCCGACTGGATATTCCACTACTACGACGGCAAGGAACGCGCCGCCAACGGCAAGGGCGGATGGAAGAAGGTGACCTCGGAAGAGGGACAGGGCAACTTCCTGAAGGCCGGCGAGGGCTACATCTTCCAGAGCAGCAAAGACGACGTGTTGGTCATCACCGTGGACGAGGATGACGACGAGAGCGAAGAGGGCATCCGCTTCAACAAGAAGGACAAGCACAACGGCTTGGAGACTCACGAGTGTGACAACGAGCAGGATGCCAGCTGGAACTTCACGGGTAACCCCAACCTGTCGTACTACGACCTCGACACCGACACCTACGATGCCCCCATCACCGTGTGGGACGGCTCGAAGTACGTGGCCGTGCGTCCGGGCGACGACGACTATCAGTTGGCTCCCTTCCAGGCATTCTTCGTGCAGAAGCCCGAGGGCGTGGACGAAATCGAGTTCAAGGGCGACAAGCAGATGACCTATCAGCAGAAGGAGCGCAAAGCCGAGGCGAATGCCGCATTGGCCTACAGCCGCACAAGAGTGAACCCCAACCGTCTGATTGTGAACATCACACTGGCTGGAAGCAACGACAACGACAAGACCCGCGTGGTGTTCAATAACGCCCGTGCAATGAGCTACGAAATGGCTTGCGACGCGGCCAAGTTTGCTACGGCCGATGTGCCCCAGCTCTACACCATGGACAACCGCAAGGTGAGATATGCCATCAACGAGCGTCCGCAGGAGGAAGGCACAGTGCCCATGGGTTACAGTGTGCCCGCCGCCGGCACTTACACCCTCGGTGCTCCGCGCATGGACACTCCGATGGTGCTGAAAGACCAGTTGACCGGTATCATTCACGACTTCAGCGAAGGTGACTATGAGTTCGCTTCCGAGGCCGGCACGTTCGAAAACCGCTTCGTGCTGATGACCCGCGCCGCTGTAACCGACATCGACGCCGTGGCATTGGGCCACATCAAGGTGACTGCCACAGAGGGCGCCATCGAAGTGAGCGGCTTGGGCGGAGCTACTCTGAACGTCTTCACCACCGGTGGTGAGAAGGTAGCCACTTGCCAGGCCGACGGACAGATTGTCGTATCAGCCGGCATCTACGTGGTGGAAGCCAACGGAAAGAGTGTGAAGGTGGTAGTAAAGTAACGAAGAAGTGATGAAACTGAAATGGATAATCCTTGGATTGCTCCTCGTTGTGGGGAGCAATCCTCCACTCGCCGCACAGGATGAGACGACGACGTTTGACCCCGCTACGCCGGCCGAGCCGAATGCACTCTATCGGGTGAAGGTGGAGGCCGACCCTGTGCAAGCCGTCTCCTCCCTGAGGGGGGCGGGCGACTACACGTTCAACACCACCGTCACCATCGGTGCAAGCCGCTACAGTTCTGCTTACGTGCTTACACATTGGACCAAGGACGGCGAGGTGTATGATGCAGCAGGCACATCGTCGAGTTTCTCCTACACAATGACGGGCGAGGACGTGACCTTCACGGCCCACTATACCTACAGCCCCGCACTGCCCGACGAGCCACAGAGCGTCAACGAATGGCGACTCTACCTGGTGTCGGAACCGTTGACCGGCGGATACTTCAATTGCGAAAGCGGCAAGAAGTACATGAGCGGTACGGCCGTAGATGTGACAGCCTATAGCAACACGGGCTACGACTTCGTGGGATGGTACAACGGAAGTACCCTCGTCAGCACCAACCCAAGTATCAGTTACGAAATGCAGAGCAGCCACGTGACCCTGACAGCCAAGTTTGTCTATAACCCCGCGCTGCCCGCCGAACCCGGTTGGGTGGAAGACAACCAGCAGGACAACGTGGACACATCTGCCGCAGTGACAGGCGATGCCGACGGCAACGGCGAAGTGACGGTGACCGATGTGGTGACCATCATGAATGCCATCCTGTCGGACGAATACATCAAGAAAGGTGATGCCGACGGCAACGGAGAGATAACCATCAACGATGTCGTGGCAGTGGTGAACATAATCTTAGGTACGAACGAATAATTTATTGGAATAAATCATTAACCAAATAAAAAGAGTATGGCAATTTACGAAAAGCCCGAAATAGAAATCATAGAGGTGGAGGTGGAAGCCGGCTTCAACCTGTCCATCGGATATAGCAACGACGAATTGGATTCCGACGGCCTCCCATTGTAATGGAGGGCGGAAGGAAAAATAAGCCACAAAACAGCCTCTTTTCACACAGCCAGCTACGTTGCCCGACGCAGCTGGCTGTGTTGGCCATCGGAGTTGACTGTATCGGCCAACGCAGCCAGCTGTGTGAAAAGGGGGGGCTTATGTGATGCCGGGATTATCGGAGGCGAGTTGTCTTTTTTATGCAAACGTATCGTAAAATTACTGTACTAATCAACAACTCATAACCTCTTGCAGGATGGCTACGGCGGTTTCG
The DNA here is from genome assembly GCA_964503565.1 of uncultured Bacteroides sp. Lineage (GTDB taxonomy): Bacteria > Bacteroidota > Bacteroidia > Bacteroidales > Bacteroidaceae > Phocaeicola_A. Next base: position 1,549 of record CAZDAN010000177.1, on the reverse strand, counting down.
ACGGTAGGGACATCCTTTACTGCCATACTGCGCTTGCCGGCCTGTTCGCGCAGGTTGCACTGGCGCGGATGGGTGGCCATGTAGTTGAGCACGCGGCCGAAGGCCTGGCTTTGGAAGTAGGGACTGTCGGGGTTGCTGACGAAGAAGAAGGTCATGCGCCCGGCCTTGAGGAATATCTTCTCGGCTCCCAAGCGCTTGCCCAACCGGCGGAGGGAGACGATGCGCATCAGCTCCAATCCCTCGGGAGGCACCTTGCCAAAACGATCCTCGAGACGAGTCTTGTAGGCGGCCACGTCGGTGTCCAGCTCCAAGCCGTCCAACTCGCGGTAGAGGAGCATGCGCTCGCTGCTGCTGGGGATGTACTCGGCGGGGAAGAGCAGTTCGAGGTCGCTCTCGATGTTGCACTCGGCCACAAAATCCTCGCCGCTGATGACCTCTTCGCCGGCTTTTACCTCGGCCTCTTGGGCATAGAGGTCGGCAAACTCGTCGTTCTTCAGCTCTGTGACAGCCTCGGTGAGGATTTTCTGATAAGTCTCGTACCCGAGGTCGGCGATGAATCCGCTCTGCTCGGCACCTAACATGTTGCCCGCGCCACGAATGTCGAGGTCCTGCATGGCTATGTGGATGCCACTGCCCAAGTCGCTGAAGTTCTCGATGGCTTGCAAGCGACGACGTGCTTCGGCGGTGAGCGAAGTCAAGGGAGGCGCAATGAGGTAGCAGAAGGCCTTGCGGTTGCCACGTCCCACACGTCCGCGCAGCTGGTGAAGGTCGCTGAGGCCGAAGTTGTGGGCCTGATTGATGATGATGGTGTTGACGTTGGGGATGTCGATACCGCTCTCGATGATGGAGGTGGCGATGAGCACGTCGTAGTCGAAGTTGACGAAGTCGAGCACAATCTTCTCCAACGCCTCCGGTTCCATCTGTCCGTGGCCGATGCAGATGCGTGCGTCGGGTATGTGGTGATGAATCATGTCGGCCAGTTCGCCGAGGTTTCGGATGCGGTTGTTGACGAGGAAGACCTGTCCGCCACGGCTCATTTCGAAGTTGATGGCATCCACGATGACGGCTTCGTTGTAGGTGTGCACCTCCGTCTGTATGGGGTAGCGGTTGGGTGGCGGTGTCTGAATGACGGAGAGGTCGCGTGCCCCCATCAGCGAGAACTGCAGGGTGCGCGGGATGGGTGTGGCGGTGAGGGTGAGTGTATCGACGTTCACTTTCAGTTGGCGCAGCTTCTCTTTGACAGAGACGCCGAACTTCTGCTCTTCATCGATGATGAGCAAGCCCAAGTCCTTGAACTGTACATCCTTGCCGACAAGGCGGTGGGTGCCTACGAGGATGTTCACCTCGCCCTCCTTCAACTCTTTCAGGATGCGCTTCACGTCGGAAGCCTTGCGGGCACGGCTCAGGTAATCGACACGGCAGGGGAACTCCTTCAGGCGCTCCTTGAAGGTCTGAAAGTGTTGGTAGGCAAGCACGGTGGTGGGCACGAGCACGGCCACCTGCTTGTTGTCCGTCACGGCCTTGAAGGCGGCACGCACGGCTACCTCGG
>CAZDAN010000176.1:0-4581 GCA_964503565.1 uncultured Bacteroides sp. | reverse complement strand
TGTGGACGGAGGAATCTTGGCTTATATCGGCAAGCAACCCTAAAGTAGTCTGAACAAAATGAAAAAAACATTCTCATTCCTTGCCACTGCCCTCATGCTGGCAGCGTGTGGCAAACAGGGGCCGTTGCAAGTGACGGTGACCAATCCTCTGGACATTGACCGTAATGGTGAACTTGTGGAGGTATGCATGAGTAAAGTTTCGAAGCAGCTCGGCTTGAATGATACCACCCAATTTATAGTAGTGGATGAGGCTGGCAAGCAAGTGCCTTATCAGCTTACTCACGATGGAAAACTGGTGTTCCCTGCCGAAGTTGCAGCCCAAGGAAGTGCTGTCTATACCATTCAAATAGGAACTCCTCAGGAAGAACTTTTTGAAACAGCAGTTTTTGGTCGTAAATATCCCGAACGTGTGGACGATGTGGCCTGGGAGAACGACCGCACGGCTTATCGCACGTATGGCCCGGCTCTGCAAGCCAATGGAGAACGTGCATTCGGATATGATGTGTGGTTGAAGCGCGTCCCCGAACTGGTAGTGGAAGAGCGCTATGAGAAAGAGTTGAATCCTGCCACCAAAGCTCAGATTGACAGTCTGAAACAGATGGGAAAGGCGACAGAAGCCAATGCTTTGTATCAGTCAGTTTCTTACCATGTGGATCACGGAAACGGACTCGACTGCTACAAGGTAGGTCCCACTTTGGGAGGTGGTGCTGCTGCCTTGTTGGTGGACGATGCTATCGTATATCCCTATTGCTATGTGGGTGAACCTGAGATTTTGGATAATGGTCCGCTTCGTTTCACGGTGAAGTTGAATTATGCTCCTGCAGCTATCAAGGGTGATTCTGCAGTGGCTGAGACACGTGTTATTTCGTTGGACAAAGGTTCACAGATGAACAAGACTGTTGTTTCTTACAACGGATTGACCGTTGCCACTCCTGTAGCAGCAGGTATTGTTATCCATCCTGAAAATGCAGAAGCCTATACGACCGATGCGGATAATGGATTCATTACCTATACTGATTTGAGTGACAATGTAAACAATGGTAATGGTGAAATCTATTTGGGTGTAGTTTTCCCCGAAGAGATGAAGGAAGCCAAGCCCGTACTCTTTACTGAGGAAGAGAGCAAAACGCTTCGCGGTGGTGCCAGTGGCCATGTTCTGGCTGTAGCCGAGTATCAACCCAATACCGAGTTTGCCTACTATTGGGGCAGCGGTTGGAACAAATACGGTTTTGCCGATGCCATTGCTTGGAACGCTTATGTGTCCGAGTTTGCTCAGAAAGTGCGTAATCCGTTGGTTGTAGAAGTGAAGTAATAATTGTTATAGTTGAAAGAAATGAGGGTGTGTCTTTCAGACACACCCTCATTTCTTTTATTTCGCCTGACGATTATTTCAGCAAGGTGTTTGCATCCCATGCCTCGTTCCAGGCGATGTCGATGGAATCGCCATGGAAGGTCATGGGCAACCAGATGTAACGCGAGTTGATGAGGTCGGTCTTGTTCCAACGGTCGAACATGGCCATGTACTTGTCCTCGCCCACCTTCAGCACGTGGGTACTCTGTCCGTAGAAGGTGATGTCGGCATCCTTGCCCGAGCAGGGGTTACCCATCACTGTCCATTCACCCAACATCGAGTCGGCAATGGCATACTGCGCCTGATTGGGATCCCACGCGGTACATCCCGAAGAAAGGATGTAATACTTGCCATGATGCTTGAATACGGCTGGAGCCTCGCGGTATGCACCGGGGAAGTTGCGGGTGAACTGTCCGGCAGGTTGCAGATAGTCATCGGTCAGCAGGCTGATGTAGAGCGTGCTGTTCTCCTCGGATGAATAGACGTGGTAAGCCTTGCCGTCGTCATCCTTGAAAAGGGTCATGTCGCGGGCCATTGCACCGTTGGGACGCATCGAGCCAAGATACTGGAACTGGCCGGTGGGGCTGTCGCACACGGCTACACCCGAGGCTGCCTTGGCATAGTTGTGACTGTCTACATGGAGCCACATGACGAACTTCTGGGTGGCTTCGTTGTAGATAACCTTCGGACGCTCCAACACGTTGGAGAAGTGAAGCTCTGAGGTGGAATCGTTCTGCTCAGAAGGCAACACCACACCCTCGAACTTCCAATCAACCAAGTTCTTTGATGAGTAGCACGACACACCACCGGCCTCCGTGCGATAGCACTCCCAACTGGGAACCTTGGGATTCCAGTAGGTAGAGTCGCCCTTGTATTCGCCGTACCAATAGTAGGTGCCGTCGTGATAGAGAATGCCGCCACCGTGGGCGTTAATCATGTTACTGTCAGTGTCCAGCCAGATTTCGCCGGACTTTATCTGCTTAGCCTCTTGCGGCTGTTGGCCACAGCTCACAGCTACCAATGCAAGCAGATACAAAAGAAAGATTGCTTGTTTTTTCATATCGTTTCATTGAAATTTTAAAAGGAGTTAAAGGATTTATCGGTCCTTTAACTCCTTAATAACTCCTTATTTCTGTATAATAATACCTCCCTGTGGAGCGATGGTTACAGTAAGCTGGTTCTTCTTCTTCATCTTCACTGTTTTCATCTGCGGAGCCATCGTCTTGGCGTTGTCCTCGTAAAGGACGACCTCCTGACCAGCTTCAAACATCGGCAATGTGAGTTTCAGCTTCAACGGCTCTTTGCCGGCATTGATGCCAGCGACGTACCAAGTATCACCGTGGCGGCGGGCAATGACACAGTATTTGCCAGGATAGCCGTCGATGAAGCGGGTTTCGTCCCATGTGGTGGGAATCTGCTTCATAAAATCGATGCAGAGTGCCGGTGCATCCGTCAGGTTGTTGGGTGCAAGGGCAAAATTCTGAATCGGATTTTGGAAGAGCACACCCGTAGCCAACTGGAAGATGTCCGTAGTGCGGCGTGTGGTGCCCCCGTTGTTTTTTCGGTTGTTACGCTTGTTGAGCAACACGCCACCGAACTCCATGCTACCCACCGTGTTGCGGATAAAGGGGTGGAGGCAGGCATTAAAAGCCTCGTTGTCGCACGATTCCTGTGTGAAAATGAGATTTTCGCTGGCCAAGACGGCTTCGCTACCCACATAGTTGGGGTACATGCGTTCCCAACCGCGAGGCAGGGTGCATCCGTGGAAGATGACCATCAGCCCGTGGTCGTCGGCATCGCTGAGAATCGCTTCGTAGAGGCGCATGGTCTCCTGCTTGTCGCCACCGAAGAAATCCACTTTGATTCCCTTCACTCCGAGGCTTTCCATCCATTTCATCTCACGTTTGCGGATGATGGGATTGTCCATGTGGTGAACGGGGCCTTGTTCGATGTCGTTCCAGTAACCGCTTGAACTGTACCACAGGAACACATCCACCTTCTTGCTGTGGGCATACTTGATGAGGTCGGCCATACGGGTACGTCCGATGTTGTTGTCCCACCAGTTGTCGATGAGTACATATTCGTAACCCATGGCGGCGGCCAGATCGATGTAACGCACTTGGTCGTCATAGTTGATACTGCCATCCTGCCACATAATCCAACTCCAGGTGCCACGGCCGTACTGGTAATCACGGCTGGGTTCATAGAGTGGTTTCACCAAGTCCCAAGGGATGGTTGTCTCCACGATGGGCTTCAGTGTCTCGCCTACGGTGATGGTGCGCCAAGGGGTTGCGCCGGGCAGGGAGATGCCGGGAGCCGATGTGCCGTTGCCGTTGTTCTCCTCGGGCATGGGATATTCGATGGTGTAGAGTCCGCCGTCGGCTGCATCGCTCAAGCGTGATGCACAATAGCGGCTATCTACACCCGTCTCGCTGATGAGCACCCATCCGTCTTCACCCACGTGGAAAAGACAGGGGAAGGTGTAGCCATGGCCATATTGCGAGCGGTCGCTCATGGGAGCATCGGCCTTATAGACCTCTTCGTAGCTGGGCTTTGTGCGTTTCCATCCAATCATGGCATCACTCTGAGGGGTGAGGAAAGTGGTGGTGTGGTCGGGCAGGTTGAAGCCTGTTGCTTCGTCAGTCACCACACAGGCACGGGTATCGCCCCACACCGGCAGGGTGTAGCGGAAAGCCACATCGTTGTTGCTCACGCGGAATTGTACCCCAATGCTACGGCGTTTGGTGCCAAGGGTGATATTCACCTCGTTGGCTGCATAGTGGGCATGGCTGGTCTTGATGTTTCTCAGCGAATAGCACTCTTCCACGGCTTTTGCAGGAGAGGCCTTCAGGGTAAGTCCCTTGGTGAAGTCTGCCACATTGCTCTTCAATCCCAAGGGAGAGTTTTCCAGCATCTGCTTGCCATTGTACATGATAGAATATACAGGACTTCCGCCATTCTCGCTGACTGTCACTTGCAACAGACTGTCGGGACTGTAGATTTTCACATCCTCGGCTTGAGCAACATTCATTCCCAAAATGAGGGAGAGGGGGAAAAGGATTTTTTTCATATATATCGGTTTAATTTAGGCACGGATTACACGGATTGCGCGGTTTATTTCTTAAATTATCCGTGTCAATCTGTGTAATCCGTGCCTAAAATAGATTCTTACTTGCCGTTCTTCACAAACTTATATACACAGAAGGTCTTGGGACCAATCTCGGTGTTGA
>CAZDAN010000175.1:0-4663 GCA_964503565.1 uncultured Bacteroides sp. | reverse complement strand
CCCGTGACCCCATGCGTGACAGGCATGTATTCTAACCAACTGAACTAACGCACCAGTTTACTCTCTTTTCAAACTGTCATCACCGTAGTGCTGACCGCATCTCTCTCGATTGCGGGTGCAAAGGTACTGCTTTTTTTGAAAGTGACAAACTTTTCCCCATCTTTTTTGCACATTTAAGCAAAAAAAATGCATCTGTTTATTGATAAAAGCGTATCTTTGTACCCAACAAACCCATTTGAGACATGGAAATAGTCTGTAGTACCGACAGTAATTATCTGAAATATGCCATCACGATGCTGCACTCGCTCTTCGACCACAATCAGGGCCAAGAGATACGCGTGCACCTATTGGCCGATGGCTTGTCAAGCGATGAAGTGGAGAAGGTTCGCCGAGTCATCGGGAAGCACGGGGCACACTTGGCCGTCTATCCCGTTGACGGCGACTACCTGGGCACCTTAGTACAAGGTCGCTACAACTACATTACCCCCACCACCTATGCACGCCTGTTCATGCCCGACCTGTTACCGCAAGAGATCAAGCGGGTCATCTACCTCGATTGCGACCTGTTGGTGCTTGATTCGCTGCTCCCCCTGTGGGAATATCCGTTACCGGCGGAGCACGAGGTGGCTGCCGTGGAAGACAGCTGCAGTGCCAACCCCACTTACTACAACCGTCTGCACCTGTCGCCCGACGGACACCGCTATTTCAACGCCGGTGTGCTACTGGTCAATCTTGAAGCCTGGCGACAAAACGGCTTCTTGGCACGAGCCATGGAGCTGCTTCACAACAAGGCCCTGCGCCTCGACTATGCCGACCAAGATGTGTTGAATGTGCTCTGTGCCGGACGCACCACTTACCTCCCCTTCCGCTACAACTTGCAGGAGGCCATGCTGCGCCGCTATGTTCCCGAAATCAGCGACGAATCCCGCCGGCAGATAATAGAAAGCCTGCCTTCTCCCGCCATCATTCATTTCACCTACATTCTCAAACCGTGGAATTACATATCCTTCCATCCCTATCGCCCACATTTCTATCACTACTTTGACCAGACGGAATGGCGGGGCGAACGCCCCACTCCCACTCTGAAGGAACGTCTATGGCGCATCCTATGGCGGATAGGCGCCGCCCTGGGCAGGGTGAACACCTATTGGCCGCTCCCCAACCACTTGCGGATGGGACAAGGAAAATAAAACAACCGACTTCAAAAAAAAATCTATCAGGTGTCCGGGAAAATTCTTTCAGCTGACAGAGCGCAAACTATCAGCTGAAAGAATCCGACGGGACACCTGATAGATTTTATCGGGATACCAGACAGATTCTGAAAGGAATACAGGATGGGGGGGGGGGAACGGGATGGGCTACACCTCGATTCGGAGTCCGTCGTAGGCAAGGCGGACGGTGGGGGGAAGGACCTTTTCCACCTCGGCATGAAGGCCAACCTGATGGCTCATGTGGATGAACCACGTCTGCTTGGCTCCTACGCGGGCGGCCATCCGCAGGGCATCGTCGAGGCTCTGATGGGTGTCGTGCGCCTCGTGGCGGAGGGCGTTCACTATCAGGCAATCGAGACTCTGCAAGTAGTCCCACTCCTCATCGGGCAGGGTCTTGAGGTCGGTGATATAGGCCAAAGGGCCGATGCGATAGCCCAAGATGGGCAAGCGGCCGTGCATGACGCGCAGGGGGACGACCTCTATACCTTTTATATATATAGGCACGTGCGGCTCCACTTCATCGACCGTGATACGGGGGATGCCCGGATAGGGATTGGGGCGGAAGCAATAGGGGATGCGGGTGCGTATGTCGTGCACCGTCAGGGCGTCGCCATACAGGGGGATGTCGCCAAAGGCGCAATAGGGACGGAGGTCGTCCACGCCTCCCACGTGGTCGTAGTGCTCATGGGTGAGAAGCACGGCGTCAATGGGGCGGAAATCATCGAAACGAATCATCTGTTGGCGGAAATCGGGGCCGCAATCAATCAAGAGGCGCACGCCATCGACCTCTATCATGGCCGAGGCGCGCAAGCGGCGGTCGCGCGGGTCGGCCGATGTGCAGACGGCACATTGACACCCTATTTGTGGCACTCCGGTGGAGGTGCCGCTACCGAGAATAGTTATTTTCATACTCCTATAAAGTTTACTTCGGGATGAATCTCCACGCCGAACCGCTCCTTCACATCGTGACGCACGGCCTCGCTCAGCGCCATCATTTCGCGCCCGGTGGCTCCGCCAAGGTTGACAAGGACGAGGGCTTGCCGGTCGTGCACGGCGGCACGTCCGAGGGCGCGGCCTTTCCATCCGCATTGCTCAATCATCCATCCTGCAGGAATTTTCACCCGCCCGGCATCAACCTCGTAAAAAGGCATTTGGGGATAATCCGCCCGAATACGCTCCATCACTTCGCGAGGCACGATGGGATTCATGAAGAAGCTGCCCGCATTGCCCATCACCCGGGGGTCGGGCAACTTGCTTTCGCGAATGGCAATGACGGCGCGGCGCACGGCACCGAGCGACACCTCGCCACCCATGCGCCCAAGCTCGGCGCGGATGTTTCCATAGTCGAGGTGAAAGGCGGGATGCTTCTGCAGGCGGTAGGTCACGTGGGTAACAATGTATTGCCCCTTCAGCTCTCCTTTGAAGATGCTTTGACGATAGGCATAGGCACACTCTTCGCAAGTGAACGTGCGGGAATTGCCCGTGGCCACCTCCAGGGCCTCGACGTTCACAATCAGGTCCTTGGCTTCCACGCCGTATGCTCCGATGTTCTGTACGGCACTGGCTCCCACTTCACCGGGGATGAGGGAGAGATTCTCCATGCCTCCCCACCCTTGCGCTACGGCGAAAGCCACCAATTCATCCCACACCTCACCGGCTCCCACGCGCAAGTGAAGCGTTTCGTCGTCCTCGGCCACGACCGTGCACCCACGGATGGCGGAATGGACAATCACCCCCTCGTAGCGGTCGGAGGCAAAGAGCAGATTGCTTCCTCCGCCGATGTGCAACCAGCGAAGCGTGCTCCACTCGGTGCGCAGGCGGGCAAGCACCCCGGCCAACTCCTCCACCGAGGCGTACTCCACAAAATGGGCCGCCCGCACCTCCATACCGAAGGTGTGGTGGTTCTGCAATGAATAGTCGGTATAATGTTTCATGCTAATTTTCTTAAATTGACATCAGTTACTCATATCCTCGAAGCGCGTAAGTATCCATTCGCCTTCCATCTTGCGGAAGTAAGAGGTGTGGTTGAAGTTTCCTCCCAAACTTCTGCAAGTGAGAATCTTCCTGACGGGCCGGCGCGAGGGCTTCACTCCGTAGTCGATGTTCACCAGCACCCCGTCGGGCAACATGGGGCGGAAGGCAAACCATTGCTCCATATCGATGTTGGCTTCCAGGATGTTGAAGTCATCCTCGGGGTCAATGGTGACAAAAGTCATGGGGTCGTTCACATGAAGGCTCTGATAGAGACTGTCGGTGACAAAGCGATGATAAAAGGTGAAGAACTCCCTGTGACGGTAGGAGGCCAGCTTCTGTTCGCTGATGCGGAGCAGGCGCCAACATCCCTCCTGCTTCTCGAAACAGAAGGTGCGCACGTGTCGGTTCTCCATGTCGAGGCACTCCACATTGGCTTTCTTCATGGCCGTGTCGCGTTCGGCATCCATCTCGGTGTCGTGTTCGAACAGGGTGAGACAGATGTCCATCTGGCCGAAAAGTTCTATCGGACGGTAGTCGGCTTCGGAGAGAGTCACCTCCTTGCCCTCCTGCACACAAAGAAGGGGGAAACAGGTACGATGGCGTTGCATAGCCGTGTCGGAGGAAAATTCGTAGAGAAACTCTTCAAAGATTCCGTCCTCACCTGAAAAATATTCTTCCTCCGCAGGGGAGAAAAAAAGCGAATCCGAATCCTCAACGAAGACCACCGTATCGACCGGAGAAACCACCGGCGGAACGAACGCCACCGACGGCTCCGCCTTCTGCTTGCCACACGCACCACATAGCGCCGCAACGGCACCTATCAAAATCAGTTTTTTCATCATTTTCCGTACAATCTTGAACAAGCCACCTCATCGGTAGAGGGAGGTTTGACGGGGATTTTACCCCATCAAAACGCCATAGCTCCAAAATTATCCGCAAAAGTAACGCTTTTTTCGGTTTTAATGGTTAACTTTGCAGCGTTTTTGCAAAAATGAACAAACAACAACGCATATATGATTGAAAAAATAGAGCAATTACTTGCCGAAATCGAGAATCTGCAAGCCGGCAATGCCGAAGAACTGGAGGCTTTGCGCATCAAATATCTGAGTAAGAAAGGTGCCATCAACGACCTGATGGCCGACTTCCGCAACGTGCCCGCCGAACAGAAGAAAGAGGTGGGAATGAAGCTGAACGAACTGAAGACAAAGGCCCAGGAGCGCATCAATGCCCTGAAGGAAAACTTTGCCAACCAGGACAACGGCACCAACGAGCTTGACCTCACCCGCACGGCTTACCCCATCGGATTGGGTACACGCCACCCGCTCTCCATCGTGAGAAACGAAATCATCGACATCTTCGCCCGCCTGGGATTCAGCATCGCCGAAGGCCCCGAGGTGGAGGACGACCTGCACGTGTTCACCAAGCTGAACTTCGCCGCCGACCATCCCGCACGCGACATGCAGGACACCTTCTTCATC
>CAZDAN010000174.1:0-4684 GCA_964503565.1 uncultured Bacteroides sp. | reverse complement strand
TAAACTTCTGACTAAAGGTTTTTCTGTTTTTCTCCAAGTCTTTTCAGTTTTTGACCTCACCATTTCTACTTTTACTCTTAACAGTTTTCTGGCAAAGGAAAAGAGAATTCCCATTCTTGCCGTTAATTTTTGCACTTTCTCCGTCGTTTGTTTGGAAATGTGTGGAGGATGGAATATTTTGCAGAAATAAATCCCCCATTTTACTTTGTCCGTCTGCTTTTTTATACTACTTTTGCAAGCGGTTGGTTTCCGATGGGAGCGTTTTCCCGGAGGGATTAAAAGGGAATCGGGTGGAAATCCCGGACAGACGCGCTGCTGTGAGCCCTCGAGTCGTCTTGATAAATAGACTTTTAGCCACTGACTGAAACAAAAACATCTTTTGCGTCGGGAAGGCATCAAGGCGAGAGGGAAGTCAGAAGACCTGCCACTCATTAAAGGCTGTTTCTGCTCGCGGAACAAGGGAAACAGTACGAACAGATTTATCAATATCATCGAAAAAGGACAAAGAACGTATGATTCAAACCGTAGTGAAGCGCGACGGACGCATCGTCGGCTTCAATGAAGAGAAGATTGCCACCGCCATCCGTAAGGCCATGCTGCATACGGACAAGGGGGAAGATATGCACCTCATCAGTCAGATAACCGACCACGTGGCTTTCCGCGGCGACTCGCAGATGACCGTGGAGGCCATTCAGGACATGGTGGAGATGGAACTGATGAAGAGTAGCCGCAAGGACGTGGCGCAGAAATACATCGCCTACCGCAACCAGCGACGCATCGCCCGCAAGGCCAAGACGCGCGATGTCTTCCTGGAAATCATCAACATCAAGAGCAACGACGTGACGCGCGAGAACGCCAACATGAATGCCGACACACCGGCAGGCATGATGATGAAGTTCGCCAGCGAGACGACCAAGCCTTTCGTGGACGACTACCTGCTGAGCGACGAGGCCAAAGAGGCCGTGCGCAACAACTATCTGCACATCCACGACAAGGACTACTACCCCACCAAGAGCCTGACCTGCATCCAGCACCCCCTGGACCGCATCCTGTCGCGCGGCTTCAGTGCCGGACACGGCGAATCGCGCCCAGCCAAACGCATCGAGACGGCCAGCATCCTCGCCTGCATTTCGATGGAGACGGCTCAGAACGAGATGCACGGCGGACAGGCCATCCCTGCCTTCGACTTCTATCTGGCGCCCTACGTGCGCAGCAGTTTCATCGAGGAGGTGAAGAGCCTCGAAGACTTGATGGGACAGGACTACTCCCACCTTTACTATAAGGAGTTGGACGACTATCTCCAGCAACCGCTCGACGGACTGGAGGGCGAGGAGCGCATTCTGCAATGTGCCATCAACAAGACGGTGGGACGCGTACACCAGGCCATGGAAGCCTTTATCCACAACATGAACACCATCCACTCGCGCGGCGGAAACCAGGTGGTTTTCAGTTCCATCAACTACGGAACGGACACCAGTGCCGAGGGACGCTGCATCATCCGCGAACTGCTGAACAGCACCTATCGGGGCGTGGGCAACGGCGAAACGGCCATCTTCCCCATACAGATATGGAAGAAGAAGCGCGGCGTGAGCTACCTCATCGAAGACCGCAACTACGACCTCTACCGCCTGGCCTGCAAGGTGAGCGCACGGCGGTTCTTCCCCAACTTCCTGAACCTCGATGCCACCTTTAACCAAAACCCGGCTTGGCAGGCGGGCGACCCTAAACGTTACGAACACGAAGTGGCCACCATGGGATGCCGCACCCGTGTGTTCGAGAACCGCTTCGGTCCCAAGACGTCTATCGGACGCGGCAACCTGTCGTTCTCGACCATCAACATTGTGCGCCTGGCCATCGAGTGCATGGAGGTAGAAAATCAGGAGTTGCGCATCTCGCAGTTCTTTGCCAAACTCGACAACCTCTTAGAGGTCACTGCCCGCCAATTGCACGAGCGCATGGAGTTCCAGAAGACGGCCTTCGCCAAACAGTTCCCCCTGCTGATGTCGGCCCTGTGGATAGGAAGCGAAAACCTGAAGCCGAACGACACCATTGCCTCCGTCATCAACCAAGGAACCTTGGGCATCGGATTCATCGGACTGGCCGAGTGCCTGGTGGCCCTGATAGGAAAGCACCACGGCGAGAGCGACGAAGCCCAGCAGCTGGGTCTGCGCATCGTCACCTATATGCGCGACCGCGTCAACGAGTTCTCAGACCGCTACCAACACAACTACAGCGTGCTGGCCACTCCGGCCGAAGGATTGTCGGGCAAGTTCACCCGTGGCGACCGCAAGCGTTTCGGCCTGTTGCCGGGCATCACCGACCGCGACTATTACACCAACTCGAACCACGTGCCCGTCTATTACAAATGCAGCGCCCGCCACAAGGCGGAGGTGGAAGGCCCCTATCACGACCTGACACGCGGCGGCCACATCTTCTACGTGGAGATGGACGGCGACGCCACGCACAACCCCGACGCCATTATGCGCGTGGTGGACATGATGGACGCCTACAACATCGGCTACGGCTCGGTGAACCACACGCGCAACCGCTGCATGGCCTGCGGCTACGAGAATGCCGACAACAGCATGGAGCAGTGCCCGCAGTGTGGCAGCACCCACATCGACCGCCTACAACGCATCACCGGCTACCTTGTGGGCACCACCGACCGATGGAACGCAGCCAAGCTGGCCGAGCTGAACGACCGCGTCATCCACGACCTTAGCGGCACACAGACATGCTTGCCATTCTCCGAATAATAGAAGATACGACGGTGGACGGCCCGGGTTTCCGCACGGCCGTCTATGCCGCCGGATGTACCCACCGCTGCCCGGGTTGTCACAACCCACAGTCGTGGGACATCCGCGCCGGACGGCTGATGAACGTCGAGGAAATTCTCCACCCCATCTTGAGCGACCCCTTTGCCGATGTCACCTTCACGGGCGGCGACCCCATGATGCAGCCCGAAGGATTTGCCGAACTGGCCCGTGCCATCAAGGAACGGAGCCGCAAAACCATCTGGTGCTACACGGGGTACACCTACGAAGCCTTGCTCACCATGCCTGCCCGGCGGGAGTTGTTGCAACACATCGATGTGCTGGTGGATGGCCCGTTCGTCCAGAGCCTGCGCGACGAACAGCTCCGCTTCCGTGGAAGCAGCAACCAACGGCTGATAGATATACCACGCTCGCTGCATTCGGGCAAAGTGGTGATGTGGGAACAAACTAACCAATAGACGACCCTATATGGCGCGCAAACAGAAACAAAGTATATGGAAATCGATAGACTGGATAACCATCCTGCTCTATCTGGTCCTGGTCACCTGCGGATGGTTCAGCATCTGCGGTGCCAGCTACACGTATGGCGAGACGGACCTCTTCAGCTTCGACAGCCGCTCGGGCAAGCAGCTCGTGTGGATAGGCTGCTCGTTGGGCATAGGCTTCATCCTGCTGATGCTGGAGGAGAAGATGTACGAACTGTTGGCTTACCTGTTCTACGGGGCCATGATGGTGCTGCTGTTGGTGACGCCCTTTTTGGCCCGCGACATCAAAGGCTCCATGTCGTGGATCGACCTGGGGCCGGTGAGGTTGCAGCCTGCCGAATTTGCCAAGTATGCCACGGCCTTAGCCCTGGCCAAGATGATGAGTGCCTACGGCTTCACCCTGGGCAGGGGAAAGAACTTCGTCCGCGCCGTAGCCCTGATACTGCTGCCGATGGTGCTGATTATCTTGCAAAAAGAGACTGGCTCGGCACTGGTCTATGCCGCCTTCTTCCTCGTCCTCTACCGCGAAGGCATGTCGGGGGCCATCCTCTTCACGGGAGTGGCCGCAGTGGTCTATTTCGTGGTGGGCATCCGCTTCGGCGGCGAACTGCTGTGGGACACGCCCACCTCTGTCGGACGCTCGGTGGTGCTGACGCTCATCCTGCTCTTCAGTGCGGGCATGACGTGGGTCTATGGCAAACTGTGGCGACCGGTGAAACAGATGCTCATCGGTGCGACGGGAGTGACGGCCGCGGGCATCCTGTTCTCGGAGTTTGTCATCCCCTTCGACCTCACTTACCTGTTGGTGGCCGAGTGTGCCGTCATGGCCGGCTACCTCATCTATCTGGCCCTTATCGAACGAAGCAAGCAGTTTGCCCTGATAGCCCTGTTCACCGTAGGCTCGGTGGCGTTCCTCTATTCGTGTAACATGGTGTTCAACAAGTTGGACGACCACCAGCGCGTGCGCATCGAAGTGCTCCTCGGCATGAAGGACGACCCCAAAGGGGCGGGCTACAACGTGAACCAGTCGAAGATAGCCATCGGCTCGGGCGGAGTGACGGGCAAGGGATTCCTCAACGGCACGCAGACGAAGCTGAAATACGTGCCCGAGCAGGACACCGACTTCATCTTCTGCACCGTGGGCGAGGAGATGGGCTTTGTCGGCTCGTCGGCCGTCCTGGTCCTGTTCATGGTCTTCATCCTGCGCCTGCTTCATTTGGCCGAAAGGCAGAATCATCCCTTCGGCCGCATCTACGGCTACTGCCTTGTCAGCATCTTCCTCTTCCACCTCTTCATCAATGTGGGCATGGTGCTGGGGCTGACGCCCGTCATCGGCATTCCCCTCCCCTTCTTCAGCTACGGCGGCTCCTCCCTTTGGGGCTTCACCCTGCTACTCTTCACCTTCCTCAGAGTCAATGCGGAGTA
>CAZDAN010000173.1:0-4685 GCA_964503565.1 uncultured Bacteroides sp. | reverse complement strand
GTATTCCGAGTAATCCGTGCCCAAAAAGGAAGTATTATGAACCAGGAAATAGAAAGAAGAAGAACCTTTGCGATTATCGCACACCCGGACGCGGGTAAAACGTCGCTCACCGAGAAGCTCCTGCTCTTCGGAGGCCAGATACAGGTGGCCGGAGCCGTGAAGAGCAACAAAATCAAGAAAACCGCCACCAGCGACTGGATGGACATCGAGAAGCAGCGCGGTATCTCCGTGACGACCTCGGTCATGGAGTTTGACTACCACGACTATAAAAT
Organism: uncultured Bacteroides sp.; assembly: GCA_964503565.1. Lineage (GTDB taxonomy): Bacteria > Bacteroidota > Bacteroidia > Bacteroidales > Bacteroidaceae > Phocaeicola_A. Next base: position 4,413 of record CAZDAN010000173.1, on the reverse strand, counting down.
CAACATCCTCGACACCCCCGGTCACCAGGACTTTGCCGAAGACACCTACCGTACACTGACAGCGGTGGACAGCGTTATCATCGTGGTGGATGGCGCCAAGGGTGTGGAGACGCAGACGCGCAAACTGATGGAGGTGTGCCGTATGCGCAAGACCCCCGTCATCATCTTCGTCAACAAGATGGACCGCGAGGCAAAGGACCCCTTCGACCTGCTGGACGAACTGGAGGAAGAGCTGCACATACACGTGCGCCCCTTGACGTGGCCCATCGAGAGCGGCGAGCGGTTCAAGGGAGTCTATAACCTGTATGAGCACAACCTCAACCTGTTCCAACCCTCGAAGCAGGTGGTGGCCGAAAAGGTGGCCGTGGACATCCACACCGAGGAACTGGACAGCCACATCGGCACCGACCTGGCCGACCGCCTGCGCGGCGAGCTGGAGCTGCTCGAGGGCGTCTATCCCGAGTTCGAGACGACGGAGTACCTCCGGGGCGAGTTGGCTCCCGTCTTCTTCGGTTCGGCCCTGAACAACTTCGGTGTGGAGGAACTGCTCAACACCTTTGTGGAGATAGCCCCCAGCCCCCGACCCACGAAGACCGAGGAGCGCGAAGTCTGCCCCGAGGAGGAGAAGTTCACCGGATTCATCTTCAAGATTACGGCCAACATCGACCCCAACCACCGCTCGTGCATCGCCTTCTGCAAGGTCTGCTCGGGCCGCTTCTCGCGCAACACGCCCTATTACCACGTGCGCCACGACAAGACGATGCGATTCTCCAGTCCCACCCAGTTCATGGCCCAGCGAAAGACCACCGTCGATGAGGCGTGGGCGGGCGACATCATCGGCCTGCCCGACAACGGGACGTTCAAGATTGGCGACACATTGACCGAGGGAGAAAAACTCCACTTCCGCGGCATCCCCAGCTTCTCGCCCGAAATGTTCAAGTACATCGAAAACGCCGACCCCATGAAGCAGAAACAGCTGGCCAAGGGCATCGACCAGCTGATGGACGAGGGTGTGGCCCAGCTCTTTGTCAACCAGTTCAACGGCCGCAAGCTCATCGGCACCGTCGGACAGCTGCAGTTCGAGGTCATTCAGTACCGCCTGGAGAACGAGTACAACGCCAAGTGCCGTTGGGAGCCGGTCAGCCTCTACAAAGCCTGCTGGATTGAGAGCGACGACCCTGCCCAGCTGGAGGCCTTCAAGAAGCGCAAGTACCAGTACATGGCCAAGGACCGCGAGGGTCGCGACGTCTTCCTGGCCGACAGTGGCTACGTCCTCCAGATGGCGCAGAGCGACTTCGAGCACATCCGTTTCCACTTCACCAGCGAGTTCTAAGAGGGGGTGTCAAAATGCACTCTTTCATTCTTTAGACGCGGAGACGCGGATAACGCAGATTCCAAGTTTCAGGTTCCAACACATTTGTCTACTGTAGGGGCTCCCCTTGTGGGTGCCCGATATACGCATGACAAATCCGATTTTTGGGCACCCACAAGGGATGCCCCTACGATGGACGTCATCAGATCCTTCGACAAGCTCAGGATGACAAATACACTTGGAATATTGGAATATTGGAACCTTGAACTTGAAACTTTGAACATTGAATTTTGAAGAAAAATCCGCGTCATCCGCGTTATCTGCGTCAAAAAAGTCTGTTATGACACACCTTCTGTCGGAATCTGTCCCCCCCCCCAAAAAAAAGCCAGTCGCAAAAACCGAAATGCAAGTCGCTTTTTCCGGAATGCCACTGGCTTTTTTGAAAAAAACAGTCACATTTTTTTTTCCTCGGATTAAACCTTTTTCTCTCGGCCGTGTCATATCATCAGTTACAACGGAATCATTAACATGTAAGAAAGAGAATATGAAAAAACTTGGATTGATTTTGTTTGCCTTCTTGGCAATGAGTGTGTGTGCCATGGCACAGGATGAGGGCCGTCAGCGCGGACAGCGCCAGGGCCGAATGCCCCGCTTCAACAAGGAGCAGATGGTGAAGAACATGACCGACCGTCAGGTGGAGCGTCTGAAGCTGACCGACGAGCAGACGGCGCAGATGAAGGTGCTGAACGAGGCACTGGTCACCGAGATGATGAGCCAGCGTTCGCAAATGGACAACTCGGACGAACCCCGTCAGGAACTGACTCGCGAAGAGCGCGAAAAGATGCGTGCCGAGCGTGAGAAGAAGATGACCGAGATGCAGAACAACTACATGACACTGGTGAAGGCCGTCCTCTCCGAAGAGCAGTTTGCCGAGTTTGAGAAGATGCAGAAAGAGCGTCCTCAGGGCTCCCGCCAGAGACAAGGCGGTCCGCGCGACCGTCAGGGCGGACAGGGCGACAACAGATAGTCGTCGGCAGTCATAAGGAAAATAACAGAAAGAAATCAGCAGACCCGCTGGCAGAGTTTCGGATAAAAAGGCTCGTCAGCGGGTTTTTTTGTACATTTTTCTCCCTATGTCTTGGTGGTCTCGCCCCTTTTTTGTTCCTTTGCATCCCAAGAAACATCGATTGGAGACATGAAGACAACCTTTTACATACTGTCCCTGTGCCTGGCCGCCTGCCTGTTGTCGTGTGGCAAGGGAGACGGGAAGGGCGAGAAAGTGAACGAACGGGTCTATCAGCTCAGCAGCGATTCGCAGACGGGCGAGTACGAAATGCAGCCGTCCTTGTCGGAAGGGACAGCCGCCCTGGGTGGGGCCGAATACAGCTACCGCATTCAGCGCAACCCCTCGCGCCAGCTGCCCCTGGTGAAGGACGAGCAGGGCAACCGCTTTGTGGATAACACGATAGACCTCGTCGTCGAGCGCAACGGCAAACAGATAGTGTCCAAGCAATTTACCAAACGGGACTTTGCTTCGCAGGTGGATGCCAAGTTCCTTGCGAAGTCCATCCTCGAAGGGCTGGTGTTCGACCGTCCCGTGGATGGTCACCTGCGCTTCGCCGCCAGCGTCTGCTATCCCCAGACGGATGTCTTTGTCCCCCTCTGCGTCATGGTCAGTGCCCAGGGCAGCGTCCGCATCGAGAAGGGCAGCGTGCTGGAAGAGGCCATCCCCGGCGGGGAGCAGTAAGGGGAGTTGGCTCCTGTAGATATTGATGCAGAAGTGCTTTGAAGATACCTTCCGCAGATAAATGTCAAACAAACAGGCACGACCCCCACGGAGTGGCACGGTTTCGGAGTTTCAACGCTCCGGCCGTGTCGTCCGTGGGGTTCGTGCCTGATGCTTTCTTAGAATCGCTGCTCTGCTTCAGCGAACTGTTTTCTTTTCTCTACGAACCGCTGATTTGTCTCAGCGAATTGTTGCCTTGTTTCAGCGAATTGTTGCCTTGTCTCTTAGAATCGGCGGCTTATTCGTTCCACACATTCCATGCGGCCATGGCCTGCAGGAGGAGCATCTCCAGGCCGTTCTTCACGGTGGCGCCTTGGGCGGCTCCCTTGCGCATGAAGAGGGTGGTGTCGGGGTTGTAGATGAGGTCGTAGAGCAGGTGTTGCGACGTGAGACACTCATACGGGATGTCGGGACACTTGGTGGTGTGGGGGTACATGCCTACGGGCGAGCAGTTGACAATGACGCTGTACTCCTCCATCAGCTGTGGGGTGAGCTGTTCGTAGCTGATGGCCACCTCCGTTTCGGTGCGCGAAACCAATTGGTGCTCCAGTCCCAGCATCTCCAACCCGTGGCAGACGGCCTTGGATGCGCCGCCCGTGCCCAGGACGAGGGCCTTGCGGTGGTGGGGTTTCAGCAGTCCCTCGATGGATTGGGTGAAGCCGATTACGTCGGTATTGTGGCCGATGAGCTTGTAATCCTTGCCATCGCGAGAGCGGACAATCTTGATGACGTTCACGGCCTTGATGGCCATGGCGTTGGGCGTCAGCTCGTCCAAGTAATCCAACACCTTTTCCTTGTAGGGGATGGTCACGTTCAAGCCGCGTAAAGTGGGATTCTCCTCCACCACGCCGGGCAGGTCGTGGATGGTGGGAATCTCAAAGTTGAGGTACTCGGCGTCGATGCCTTCGTTCTTGAAACGGTCGTTGAAGAACCCCCGGGAGAAGGAGTGTCCCAACGGGTAACCGATAAGTCCGTACTTGTCCATGTTCTTTGTTTGAAAATGGGAGTTAAAGGAGTTATCAGCTCTGCGGGCTTAGGAGTTATAGCCAATAGTTTAGTACTATAGAGGTTTAAGACATTTGGCTTTAACTCCTTTAACTCCTTTAACTTCAAGCGAAGTGATAACTCCTTTTAACTCCTCAAAAATTAGTTCAAATACTCTGTCACATTCTTCTCGATGCGGGCGGCGATGTCGTCGGTCGCTTCCTTTACGAAGGCCTCGCCGGTGATGTGTTCATACAACTCGATGTAGCGTTCGCTGATGCTGCTGACGATTTCGTCCGTCATCTCGGGCACTTGCTGGCCTTCTTTGCCT
>CAZDAN010000172.1:0-4704 GCA_964503565.1 uncultured Bacteroides sp. | reverse complement strand
CAATCACAGGTAGTTGCAGCAGTTGCAGTTTAGGGGTACTTCGTCGAATGCTTACTTTGTAAAGGGGGGCAGAGTTTTCTCCCAAGGGGGAAAAGTTTTTTCCCAGTAGGAAACTCCCGTTTCCGCTAAGGGGAACTCTCGTTACCATGTAGGGAAACGCGAGTTTCCTAAATGAAAATTTTAAGGACAAACTGTAGATGTTTGTAAATAAGGTTATTATGTAGGTTTGAGTAAATGCGGGAAATTCCGTGTTTTTGTGTTTCTGAAAGATAAAGTTTGTTTTTTCCTAAAACAACTCGCACGGTGTGGCTTGTGCGGCGCGGATGAGGTCGGCCGGGGCGAGTTTCATCTGAAGACCGCGCACACCGGCGGAGACATATATATAAGGAAAGTCAAGTGCCGTGCGATGGATGTAAGTGGGGAAATGCTTCTTCATGTCGATGGGCGAGCATCCGCCACGGATGTAGCCGGTGAGGGGAAGCAGCTCCTTCATGGGGATGAGGTCGCACTTCTTGTTGCCACTTACTTTTGCCGCCATTTTGAGGTCAACTTCATCGCCACCGGGGATGACGCAGACGAAGTGTCCCGTCTTGTCGCCGTGAAGTACCAGTGTCTTGAACACCTGCTCGATGTTTTCGCCCAATTGAGCTACGATGTGGTGGGCGCTGAGGTCGCTCTCGTCCACTTCGTAAGGGATAAGTTCGTAGGCAATCTTTGCTTTGTCCATCAAGCGGGCGACGTTGGTTTTCTGTATTTTATCTTTTTCTTTTGCCATAGGGCTGGCTTTATTTATAGGATTTCATAAGGATTCATAGATGATGCTATAGGATTCTATATCCCCAGTTCTTCTCGGAGGAAACGGGGCGTGTAGCCTTTTTCAGAGAGGGCCACTTCCTCGGGAGTTCCGCTGGAGAGGAGCACTCCTCCGCCACGTCCGCCTTCGGGACCCATGTCGATGATGTGGTCGGCCATTTTGATGACATCGAGATTGTGTTCGATGACAATGACTGTGTTTCCCTTATCCACCAGGCGGTTGAGCACGTTCATGAGCACGCGGATGTCCTCGAAATGGAGTCCGGTGGTCGGTTCGTCGAGGATGTAGAGTGTCTTGCCTGTGTCGCGTTTGGCAAGTTCGGTGGCCAGCTTCACGCGTTGGCTTTCTCCTCCTGAGAGGGTTGTTGAGGGTTGTCCCAGCTTGACGTAGCCGAGGCCGACGTCTTGTAACACCTTTATCTTGGAAAGGATGGCAGGGACATTTTCGAAGAACTCCACCGCCTGATTGATGGTCATGTCGAGCACGTCGGCAATGGACTTTCCCTTGTAGCGCACCTCCAGTGTCTCGCGGTTGTAGCGCTTTCCGTGGCACACTTCACAAGGTACCATCACGTCGGGAAGGAAGTTCATCTCGATGGTCTTGTATCCGTTTCCACTACATGCTTCGCACCGTCCGCCACTGATGTTGAACGAGAAGCGGCCCGGTTTGTAACCACGAATCTTTGCTTCGGGAAGCCCCACGAAGAGATTGCGGATGTCGGCAAACACGTTGGTGTAGGTGGCGGGATTCGAGCGCGGTGTACGTCCGATGGGCGATTGGTCAACGTCCACCACCTTATCTATATATTCGAGTCCTTCGACGGAGTCGTAAGGCAGAGGGTCTTTCAACGAGCGGTAAAACTTTTGCGAGAGGATGGGGTGAAGCGTCTCGTTAATGAGAGTTGACTTGCCGCTACCCGACACCCCCGTTACGCAGATGAGTTTACCCAAGGGAAATTCTGCGTCCACCTGCTTTAAATTATTTCCCCGTGCGCCACGAATTATGAGGCTCTTTCCATTACCCTTCCTTCGCTCGGCGGGTACTTCTATCTTTAGTTTGCCATTGAGATAGTTGGAGGTTAGCGTGTCCTGTTTGAGCATCTCCTCGGGAGTACCTTGGAAGACTACTTCACCACCCAATCGTCCGGCGCGAGGCCCCATGTCCACTACCCAATCGGCGGCCAGCATCATGTCCTTGTCGTGCTCCACCACGATGACGGAGTTTCCCAAGTCGCGAAGGGCGGAGAGGGAATTGATTAGGCGTCGGTTATCGCGTTGGTGGAGACCAATGCTCGGCTCGTCGAGGATGTAGAGCACGTTCACCAGTTGCGAACCTATCTGTGTGGCCAATCGGATGCGTTGGCTCTCGCCTCCTGAGAGGGTCATCGAGGTTCGGTTGAGCGAGAGGTAATCAAGTCCTACATCGAGGAGGAAGCGCAGGCGTGTGCGAATTTCCTTCAATATCTCCGTGGCGATGGTGCGTTGCTTGTCCGAGAGGTGCTCCTCCACCCCACTGAGCCACTCGTATAGTTCGCTGATGTCCATTTCGGCCAGTTGCATGATGTTCTTGTCGTGAAGGCGATAGCTGAGTGCTTCGCGGTTGAGACGCTGGCCGTGACATTCGGGACAAGTAGCCGTGCGGGCAAATTGCTCTGCCCACTTCTGTTCGGTGGTGTTGACTTCTTGCTCTTGAAGCATCTGTATATATTTCACCAATCCGTCGAAGGTGACGAAGTAATCCGATGTGGTGTGGATGAGGCTGGCTTTGATGCGCAGGCGGTCATCCGAGCCGTTGAGGATTTCGTCAATGGCTTCGTCGGGCAATTGGCAGACGGGGGTCTTTAAGGTTGCTTCATACTTTTCAAGCAAAGCTTCTATTTGGAAGAATATCATTGTGCCTTTGTACTTTCCCAAAGGGGCAATGGCTCCTTCGTGGATAGAGAGCGAGCAGTCAGGGATAACCTTGTCTACGTCTATCAGGCTTACCACACCAAGTCCTTTGCATCGCGGACATGCGCCTTGTGGCGAGTTGAACGAGAAGTTGTGTGGTGCCGGCTCGCGGTAGGCCAATCCTGTGACGGGACACATCAGGCGTTTGCTATAGTGGCGCACTTCGCCCGTGTCGGCATCCAAGATGAGGATGAGTCCGTCGCCTTGTTGCATGGCCGTGGCTACGCTTTGGCGCAGGCGCTCTTCGTCGGTATTCGTCACGCGCATTTTGTCAATGACGATTTCGATGTCGTGATTCTTGTATCGGTCGAGCCGGAGGCCGGGAAGTACCTCCTTCACCTCGCCATCTACGCGAGCATAGAGGTAGCCTTTGCGTCGGATTTGCTCGAAAAGCTCCTTGTAGTGTCCCTTTCGGCTACGCACGGCGGGCGCCAGTATCATGATGCGCTTGTCCATGTATTGCCCGGCGATGAGGGAGAGGATTTTCTCCTCGGTGTACTTCACCATCGGTTCACCTGAGAGGTATGAATAAGCCTCGCCTGCCCGTGCATAGAGGAGACGCAGGTAGTCGAACACCTCGGTCGTAGTGCCCACGGTTGAGCGCGGATTCTTGTTGGTGGTCTTCTGCTCGATGGATATGACAGGACTGAGGCCCGTGATTTTGTCCACGTCCGGACGCTCCATCCCGCCAAGGAAGTTGCGTGCGTAGGCCGAGAATGTCTCAATATAGCGGCGTTGGCCTTCGGCAAAGATGGTGTCGAATGCCAAGGATGACTTGCCGCTTCCACTCAATCCTGTGATTACGGCCAATTGGTTGCGGGGGATTTCCACATCCACGTTCTTCAAGTTGTGTACGCGTGCTCCCCAGACGTTTATCTTTTCTTCTTCGTTCATTTCTCTTTTTCGTTATACTTTATCTTCAAGAAGAGGCGGGAGTCTCTTGTGTCTTTGTCTTTGAACTCCTCAGATTCTCCTTGTTTCCTTCATTGACCCTCTGAGGTCGCCTCACTCACGGAGTGATGTCGGCCCACTCAAGGATTGATGCAGGCTTATCCTTGGGATGATGCAGACTTAGCCTTGGGGTAAGGTCTCTTAAGGATTCTCACGGGTGGCAACGGGTGTTTTCAGTATCCTCCGTTACCCCCTCCGTTCTGTCCTCCTTGTCCGCGCAGGATGTTGATGTCCCTTCTGATGTTATACTTTATTCCATCCGATCCAACGGCTTCGACGACAATGAAATATACTCCGTCCTTCACATTCTTTCCTCCATGTGTGCCGTCCCATCCTTGGTCGATGTTGCTCAAGTTCATCCGACAGATGCGTTGTCCCCATCGGTTAAAGATAGATGCTTCCAGCTTCACCAACGATTGGAAGGTGATGTGATAGACATCGTTCACTCCGTCGCCGTTTGGCGAAAAGGCGTTGGGCACTTTCAGCGACGATTCGCTGATGACGATCATGATAGGCTCTGCCTCTTCCTCCATCGGTTCGGCCGAGCCGTCGTCGGGTGTGTAGGTGATTTTCAGTTGTACTCCGAATGTGCCCGAGTCGTAGAAGGTGTATTCCGTCTCCGGTTCGAAACGGCGCAGGATGGCTTCCTCGGGCGTATCGGCCGGATAGATTATCCACTCATAGGCGTAGGTATAGCCCTCCTTTTCTTCGGGATTAGCCTCGAAAGATACTTTCAGTGGTGCCGAGGCCGTGTAACTCTCGCCTCCGTTGATGAGTGTTTCTTCCTCCACAGGACCACCGTTTTCCTCCAATACTCTTCCCACAGGGTTGCCCACCTGTGCCCTTGCATCCGCGAAGGCTGCAAGGAGGAGAAACAAGGTGGCAAATATGATTGCTTTTTTCATTGTATGATGCTTTTTATTCCCTTTTGCGTTGCAAAAATAATGTTTCCAACCGAAATAACGGTCGAAAAAGAGTATTATTATTTGC
>CAZDAN010000171.1:0-4738 GCA_964503565.1 uncultured Bacteroides sp. | reverse complement strand
ATACCTTGGCGCAAGATGTCGAACACCTGCTTGTGTCCTTTGCGCATCAGTTTGACCTTCTTGCTGAAGAGGCCCACAAACTTGACGGCCAGCAGGTAGAGGTAAATGGCTAAGTTATACATCTTTGTTAATTCTAAATTAAGCAAGCGCTTCTACGGCTTTGCGCATACGACGGACGGTCTCCTCTTTGCCAAGGAATGCGGCCAGTTCGTACATATCGGGACCTTGACCAGTGCCAACGAGGCATACACGCCAAGGGTTCCAAGGTTTCTTCTCTCCGGCTTCGGCCCAAGCATCTACGGTTTGCTTCAATGACTCTATGGAGAAGTCGGTCAGCCCTTCGAGCAGGTCGGCCAGTTCGGTCATCTCGGCGGCAGTGCCCTCCTTCCAGTTCTTGCGGATGAACTTGTCGCCCTCCTTATCATAGGTCTGGGGAGCGAAGAAGAAGAAGTCGCAAAGCGGCCACAGGTCGCTGACGAAGCTGACGTTGCGTTTCTTCTTGTTGCCCAACTTGTCGGTATATTCCACCACCTTCTGCTTCATCATGGCCACCACCTGTGCTTCGCGCTCAGGGGTTGACTCGATGCCGTTGGCGCGGAGAATCTTGTCGAACTCGGGTGCCCAATCAATGTCGGCCTGACGGAGCAGGTATTGGTGGTTGAACCAAATGCCTTTCACATAGTCGAAGCGTGCACCACTCTTGGAGCACTTGCTGAGGTCGAAGAGGTTGACCATCTCGTCGAGCGACATGATTTCCTGATCGTTGCCGGGATTCCATCCGAGCAGCGCCAAGAAGTTGATGACGGCCTCGGGCAGATAACCGGCTTCACGATAGCCCGAAGAGACTTCGCCTGTCTTGGGGTCGTGCCACTCAAGGGGAAAGACGGGGAAACCGAGTTTGTCACCGTCACGCTTGGAGAGCTTGCCGTTGCCCTCGGGCTTGAGCAGGAGGGGCAGGTGGGCAAAGCGGGGCATGGTGTCCTCCCAGCCAAAAGCACGGTAGAGCAACACATGCAGGGGCGCCGAGGGAAGCCACTCTTCGCCACGGATGACGTGAGATACCTCCATCAGGTGGTCATCGACAATGTTGGCCAAGTGGTAGGTGGGAAGTTCGTCGGCCGACTTGTAGAGCACCTTGTCGTCGAGGATGGACGAGTTGATGACTACGTCGCCACGGATAAGGTCATCGACGTGCACCTCCTCGCCCGGTTGGATGAGGAAACGGACTACGTATTGGTGACCTTCAGCCAACAGGCGCTCTACCTCCTCCTTAGGCAGAGCCAAGGAGTTGCGCATCGACATACGGGTAGAGGCATCGTACTGGAAGTTCTGCACCTCGGCACGCTTGGCATCCAACTCCTCGGGTGTGTCGAAAGCCATATAGGCCTTGCCGGCATCCAGCAACACTTTTACGTACTGCTTGTAGATGTCGCGGCGTTCGCTCTGACGATAAGGGCCATAGTTGCCACCGAAACTGACACCTTCGTCGAACTTGATGCCAAGCCACTTGAATGATTCGATGATGTACTCTTCGGCACCAGGTACGAAACGGTTGGAGTCGGTATCCTCGATACGGAAGATAAACTCTCCGCCATGCTGGCGGGCAAACAAATAATTATATAACGCCGTGCGTACACCTCCAATATGCAACGCACCGGTAGGGCTCGGGGCAAAGCGCACCCTCACTTTTCTGTCTGTCATATCCAAATAATGTATAAATTTTCGGCAAAAATACGTCTTTTTCCTGAAATACAGCAAAAAAACAGGCAGAAGTAATCGTTTCGATGGCAAAAACGGGTGGCTCTATTGTTTTTTTTTGTACTTTAGCCCCGTTATTCACCTTTATATACGTAAAGAACATGAGCAGATATAACACTCCGCACCCCTTGACCCGCGCCGGTCTATTATATAGAATAGGTATAGCATTGGCGGCCATCGCCCTCATTGTTTACTTCCTCCCGCGCGAACAGAACTATTCGTATCAGTTCGAACTGAACCATCCTTGGAAATACGGACAACTGATTGCCACATTCGACTTTCCCATCTACAAGGACGAGGCGATGGTAAAGCAGGAGCAGGATAGCGTGATGAAGCAATTCAAGCCCTACTTTACCAAAGATTCCTCTGTGGGCAAGAACCAACAAAAGAAATTACGCGAAAGCTATACACAAGGTTCACTGAAGGAGACACTGAACCAGCTGACCGGTGGCAACGGAGACAGATACTTCAACCACCTCGTGCGTACTTTGGGAAGTATCTACGACCGGGGTATCATTGACACTCACGACCTGTTGCAATTGAAAGCGGACAGCACAAACTTCATCATGCTGGCCGAAAACAACACGGCCAGCCCCATGAAGACAAGCACCCTGCTGACTGTGAAGGAGGCATACAAAGAACTGACCCATGCCGACACGGCCCGATACAGCCTGCACACCATGCAACAGTGCAATTTGCAGGACTACCTCAGCCCCAACATCGTATATGAGAAAGAGAAGTCACAAGCAGCCGAACAGGAGTTGCTTTCCACCGTATCGTGGAGCAGTGGCATGGTGGTAAACGGTACCAAAATCATCGACCGGGGCGAAATCATCGACCAACGGACCTACGCCATCCTGCAATCGCTGAGCAAGGAGTTGGACAAGCGTAGCGAGACAACCACACAGAAGCGGCTGACACTGGCCGGCCAGATTCTGTTTGTGGCCATCTTCATTGTCTGCTTCCTTCTCTACCTCGACCTCTTCCGTCGCGACTACTACGACCGCAAACGCACCATCCTGTTGCTTATGGGGCTCATCGTATACTTCCCCATCATCGCCTCGCTGATGGTGACACACAGCATTTTCAATGTTTACATCATCCCCTTTGCCATGCTGCCCATCATCGTGCGGGTATTCATGGATTCGCGCACAGCCTTCATGGCACACATCACCATGCTGCTGTTGTGCTCCATTGTATTGCGCTATCCCTACGTGTTCCTGCTCGTACAGTCCATCGGCGGATTGGTGGGCATCTACAGCCTGCGCGAGTTGTCGCAACGCTCGCAATTAGTACGCACAGCCTTGCAGGTGACGCTCTCCATGATGCTGGTCTATTTTGCTTACGAGCTTATCCACACCGATGACCTGACGATGCTTGACACCAGCATGTACATCTCACTGGCCATCAATGGAGTGCTATTGCTCTTCACCTATCCGTTGCTGTTTGTTCTGGAGAAGGCTTTCGGCTTCACCAGCAACGTGACGCTCGTCGAGTTGTCCAACATCAACACACCGCTTCTGCGCAAGATGTCAGAGGTGGCACCGGGAACCTTCCAACACTCGTTGCAAGTAGCCAACCTGGCCGCCGAAGCCGCCCACGAGATTGGTGCAAACAGCCAATTGGTAAGAACGGGTGCCCTCTACCACGATATCGGAAAGATAGAGAACCCCGTCTTCTTCACTGAAAACCAATCGGGAGTCAACCCGCACAAGACCCTTACATTTGTTGAGAGTGCCCGTATCATCATCAACCACGTTACCGACGGACTGAAGCTGGCCGACAAACACGCCCTGCCTGCCGTGATACGCAACTTCATCCGCAGCCACCACGGAGTGGGCATGACCAAATACTTCTACATCTCTGAACAGAACGCTCATCCCGACCAAGAGGTGGACAAGACCCTCTTTACCTATCCCGGCCCCAACCCCACCACGCAGGAAGAGGCTATCTTGATGATGGCAGACACCGTAGAAGCTGCCTCACGCAGCCTCTCGGAATACACCGAAGAGAGCATCAGCACGTTGGTGGACAAACTGATTGACGGACAAGTGGCCGATGGAGCTTTCCGCCAATGCCCCATCACCTTCCGCGACATCGAGACCGTAAAGAGCGTGTTCAAAGAAAAACTGAAAACCGTCTATCACACACGCATCAGTTATCCGGAGCTGAAGAAATAAAAGGGCCCACCCCGACCCTCCCTATAGGGAGGGAGAAAAGAGACACTCAAAATCAATGAATAAATCAAGCATTTCGTCTCCCTCCATAGAGGGAGGGTCGGGGTGGGTCTACGCCGACGTCATCCTCCCCCTCCCCTTAGCCAACAGCTACACCTACCGCCTGCCCTCTGACATGGGCGGACAGGTGCAGGTGGGTAGCCGTGTCATTGTCCCATTCGGACAGAAGCGGTACTATACAGCTATCGTCATCCGCCTGCACAACACACCACCCGAGGGGACATACGAAGTGAAGTCCGTCACCGAGGTGCTCGACCCCCACCCGGTCGTTTTGTCCGAACAACTGAAGTTATGGCAATGGATAGCCGACAACAACCTCTGCACCATGGGCGACGTCTATAAAGCGGCTCTCCCCTCGGGCATGAAATTGGAGAGCGAAACACGCGTGGAAATCAATCCCGATTTTTCTCCCACGGAAGAAAAATTTCTTCCCAACGAAGAAAAAATATATTTCCTGTTAGCCGACCAAAAGGAGCGAAGCGTCACACAAATCGAAAAGGAGACGGGCATAAAAAACGCCCTGCCCGCCATCAACACCCTGCTTGGTAAAGAGGCCATCTTTGTAAAGGAAGAGGTGAAGCGCAACTACAAGCCCAAGATGGAGGTAAGAGTACGGCTACGAATGCAAGAGGATAGAAGTGTCTTTGATTCTCTAAAACGTGCCCCCAAGCAACAACAATTGCTGACGAGTTTCCTCAGCATGGAGGCCACATCGGTAGGCAAACGGGAACTGCTGGCCAAAT
>CAZDAN010000170.1:0-4796 GCA_964503565.1 uncultured Bacteroides sp. | reverse complement strand
CCTGCTTGATACGGCGGTCGGTGCAGATGCGTACGCGGTCGGCCACGCTATAGAGCTTGTCGAAGGCCTCGCGTTGCATTACGTTACCCAACCAGCAGCTGATGTCGCGCTCTTCATCTACCCACGACATGGGATAGGGCACATCCACCTGATCAACAGACTTCAACTTGGCAATGACTTCAGAGGGGGTAGAGAAGGTGATGCCCCGTTCCTTGGCACAAACGGGCAATGCCTTCAGGAATTCGAGGATGTTGCTTGAAAGCGGCTGGCTGATACCCAGTGCCGAAAGCTCCATAAAGATGTTGAACACCTGCTCTTCTTCGGGCATGTCAGCAATCCAACCGATATACTTGTCGGCAAACAGAGGATATTCGCTCCATTCGCTATTGTTGAAGCGGAGACTGATGTCATCGGAGAGCTTGAAGTCGCGCAAGAGCAGTTTCAGTTTGTTGTTGTAGGCACAATGATAGAGGTAGTGAGAGCTCTTCCATCCGAGCACGTGCTTGGCACCTTCGGTGAGCATACCCTTGAACCCCATATCGGCTACCATCGAACCGATTTCGTTGCTGTAAATCAAGCTGCTGTTGCGGAATACTTTCGGGTCTTGGCCGAACATCTGCTTGATTTTCTTACGCATGTTCTCCACATCTTCGCGGAAACATTCTTCGTTAGCCAGTGCCGAGAGACCGTGTGAATAAGGTTCGCACAGGAACTCGCAACAACCTGTCTCGTTCAACTCGTGAAGCAGTTCGATGACGCGCGGAGCATACATTTCCAACTGTTCCAATCCTACGCCCGAAAGCGAGATGGCAACTTTGAAGGCACCGCCGTTGGTCTTGGCCATGTCGATGAGAGTTGTCAGCGAGGGGATGTAGCTGCGTTCGGCAATGTCAGTGATACTACGTTCATTTTCGTAGTCATCGTAATAATAGTGGTCGCGACCGATGTCAAAGCAGCGGTAGCGTTTCAGATGGATAATCTGATGTATCTCAAAATAAAGACAGATAGTTTTCATTGTTCTTTTTTTGTTTTTAGAGAGTTAAGGGAGTTATCGCTTCGCTCGGGAGTTAAAGGAGTTATCAGCAAACTGTGTTCGCTTAGCCAAATGATTTGCGAAACTATTGGCCTTTAACTCCCAGGCTCGTCAGAGCCGACAACTCCTTTTAACTCCTTTTATCTCCTTGATTATTATTTACTTTTTCTAATTAACTCGTCATAGATGGCACGATGGCGTAAGCCCACCTTCTCCCAAGTGATCTGGTCAACCTCCTTGATGCCTTCCTCTTGCAGGAATTTGAAGAGCGAGGGGTTGGTGCAGATGGAGTAGATAGCATCGGCCATGGCGTTGATGTCCCAGTAATCGACCTTGATGACGTTGGTCAGGATTTCGCCACAACCCGATTGCTTGCTGATGATAGAGGGTGTTCCGCATTGCATGGCTTCGAGCGGGGCGATACCGAAAGGCTCGGACACTGAAGGCATCACAAACACGTCGCTGTTCTTATACGCCTCGTACACCTGCTTGCCCTTCTGGAAACCGGGGAAGTGGAAGCGGTCGGCAATGCCACGCTCGGCAACCAGGTTAATCATGGCGTTGAGCATGTCGCCCGAACCGGCCATCACGAAGCGGATGTTGCGTGTGCGTTGGAGTACCAGGGCGGCAGCTTCCACAAAATACTCGGGACCCTTCTGCATGGTGATACGGCCAAGGAAGGTCACCACCTTCTCCTTCGGATGCTCCACACGTGGGATGTCCTGCAACTCCTGTGAGAGAGGATATACGGCATTGTGCATGGCCACACACTTGCGGGGATCCTGATGGTACTGGTTGATTACCGTCTGACGGGTCAGTTCGCTCACACACATGATGCAATCGGCATGGTCCATTCCGTCCTTTTCGATAGAATAAACCGTGGGGTTCACCTTTCCGCGCGAACGGTCGAAGTCGGTAGCATGTACGTGGATACAGAGAGGTTTGCCGCTCACCATCTTAGCGTGTACACCGGCGGGATAGGTCAGCCAATCGTGGGCGTGGATGATGTCGAACTCCTGCTGACGGGCCACCACTCCGGCTATGATGGAGTAGTTGTTAATCTCCTCGTGCAGGTTTTTCGGATAGCCTCCGGCAAACTCCATGCAACCCAAGTCGTTGACGTGCATGTATGAGAAGTCGGCATAGATGTTGTCACGGAAGGCATAGTACTGCTCGGGTGTGGTGTAGCTCTGCAAGCGCGACTTCAGGTAGTCGTAGTTCACGTCGCGCCATACGATGGGCACCTGGTTCATGCCGATGATGTTGAGGAACTTCTCCTCTTCACCCGTCGGTTTCGGCAGACAGAAGGTTGTCTCCACATCGCCTTGCACACTCAAGCCTTTGGTAATACCGTAGGAAGCTACGGCCAGTCCACCAAGGATTTTGGGAGGAAATTCCCATCCAAACATTAACACTTTCATTGTTGGTTCCTCCTTATATTATATATTATACTTATTCAATATGTACAATGTTCTCAGAATCTCAGCTACGTTCATGGCGAAGGAAACCGCACCGCGTCCCTTGAAGGGCGGGTTCCCGTCGAACAGTTCGGGGATGGAGCCTACGCAATGCGAGTTCATCTCGGCCTCGTAGCCGATAAGCTGGCGCTCGACGAAGGAGAGACCGCTCATCTTGTAAATGCGCAGGTAAGCCTCGAAGTAGAAGCCTGCCAACCACGGCCAGGCTGTACCCTGATGGTAAGCATAGTCGCGTTGGTTCTGCGGACCCACGTAGTTGGGGTTGTAGCCGCCACTCTTGGGCGAGAGGCTGCGGAGTCCCTTGGGTGTAAGCAGTTCCTTGGTGACGATGTCCAGCACGCGCTTCTTCTGATGCGTATCCAGTGGGCTGTAGTCGAAGGCCACGGTGAAAATCATGTTCGGGCGTACGCTCCAGTCCATCATGTAACCGTCCACGTAGTCAAGCAGATAACCATATTCGTTCAAGAACGTCTCTACAAACGAGGGTTTCACCTTCTCGGCGAGTTTCTCCAGCGGAGCCGCTTCGGCGGGGTTGCCATGTTCGTTAATCATCTTGGAGACAAACATCAGGGCGTTGTACCACAGGGCATTTACCTCTACCAAATAGCCGGTGCGAGCCACAACGGGGCGTCCGCCGGCCACAGAGTTCATCCAACTTACCGCCTTGTCGGCACCGTTGGTGTAGAGGAGTCCGTTCTGATGCAGGAACAGGTTGGGGTGCTTGCCGCTCACGAGGTAGTCCATGATGTCCTCCATCAGCTGGCCATACTTCTTCCAACACTGCTTGGCGCCCACCATCTTGGCATATTGTTGCAGCGTCCACACAGCCCACAGCAGGATGTCGGGATGCTCCATCTCATACACTTTGGCTTCGCTCGGGCGCTCGTTCATCCAGTCGTACAATGCTTCGCGGGCTGTTTCCATGGCATTGTGGAATTCGTCCAGTTCGCCCACGGCCAGTGTGAGACCCGGAAGGCTGATGAACATGTCGCGTGCACGGCACTTGAACCACGGATAGCCGGCCAACACGTAGTTGCGATCGCCCTGCTTGTTATGGAATTGGTGGGCAGCGTTCACCAGACAATGGTAGAAACTGTCGCGCGGAGCACGCACCTCCACCTCCTTGTCAAACGTAGCCTTCAGCGTGCGGGTTGGGGTAGGGGCCACACCGCCTGAGAAGACAATGCTCTCGCCCTTCTTGATTTCCACCTCGAAGTAGCCGGGCACGTAGAGGTCTTCGTTGAAAGCATATCCGCGCTCCTGCTCTTTCGGGTATTCGATTCCCCTGTACCAGTCGGGCTGGAAGTGGAACTCGTTCTTCTTGTTCAACTGCATGAACAGTTCGGGATAACCCGGATACATGCACGTCTTGATACCATTCTCTACCACCTGATAGTCGCGGCTTGCCTGACTGTTCTCATGTGTATATTGGCGCACACTGCGGAAGGCCAGGAAGGGGCGCAGGCGCAGGATGGTGGCCGAGTGGGCTTCCATCAGCGTGTAGCGGATGAGGATTCGGTTCTCGTGGTGTACGAAGAGTTTCTCCTTCTTCAGCACTACACCACCCACGCGATAAATGGTGGTGGGCACTTTCTCCCACTCAAACTCACGGATGTACTTGTGTCCGTTAGGGCTGTAGTTGTTTCCCTGATACTTGTGAAGTCCCAGGTTGAACTCTGCCCCATGCTGAATCACCGTCTCATCGAGGCTCGACAACAACACATGGTTCTCGTCGTCCATCTCGGGGATGGGGATAACGAGCAGGCCATGATACTTGCGCGTGTTGCAATCCACAATGGTAGAGCAGTGATAAGCGCCCGACCGGTTGGTACGCAGAATCTCCCTTTGCAGACTCTCCTCCAAGTTGGTCAAAAGCGTTTTGTCAAATCGCAAATAACTCATAGTTTGTTTTTATTTTAAGGTTTAATAAATTGTAGAACTTATTTTCGCCACCTGATAAAGCAGCTTTCAAAGTTACATCTTATTTTATTAAACCACAAATAAAAATGAGGAAATTTTCAACTTTGTGTTAAAAACCTCCTCAAAGTGCAAGAATATATGTTTTATAACATATTCTTATGAGTGCGTTTGTCGGTTTTATGTATTGACGCGTTGCCAAGTTTATGTGTCAGTTTTATTATCCTGCCGAAGGAAAGTCTTACTATGGCCGATGGCAATTCGCTTCGCTACGATGGCCAAATAGCCATCGCCATCGCATCGCTGACAGCCATCGTTATTATGGCTTGGGCGACCACCAGATTCAGTACCAGATAATCGACCGCACC
>CAZDAN010000169.1:0-4831 GCA_964503565.1 uncultured Bacteroides sp. | reverse complement strand
ACGAGATCGGTTACTCTAACAAGGTTCTCGACCTCATCGCTCACATGAAGAAGGTAAACGGCTAATTTTAGCTGATCCTTTATAGCGTAAAGGCCGCGGATTTTTCTCCGTGGCCTTTTTTATTGTTAATTATCTTGTGGGTATCCTTTTTTTGTATTACTTTTGTTTCCTGAATAAAGACAACATCTCATGATAGCGTATAATCTCGTCACGATTCTTGGCCCTACAGCTTCGGGAAAGACCCCCTTGGCAACGGCGTTGGCCGCGCGGATGGACACTGAAATTATCAGTGCCGACAGCCGCCAGGTGTACCGTCGCATGGACTTGGGTACAGGCAAGGACTTGGCGGATTATACCATAGGGGAGAAACAGGTGCCTTACCACCTTATCGATATATGTGAGCCGGGGTACAAGTACAATGTGTTTGAGTACCAGCGCGACTTCCTGCAGGCTTATGAGCAGATTATGGCCAAGGGGAAGACTCCCATCCTCTGTGGAGGCACGGGCATGTATCTCGAGAGCGTACTCAAGGGCTACCGCCTGATTCCTGTGCCCGAAAATCCTTCTCTTCGTCACTCTTTGGAGAGCAGGACATTGGAGGAACTGACTGCGATGTTGGGCAAATACAAGACCCTTCACAACACCACCGACGTAGATACCGTCAAGCGGGCCGTCCGGGCCATCGAGATTGAAGAATACTACCTTCATGCCGATGCCGAAGAACGCGACTTTCCCCGGCTCAATAGTCTTGTCATAGGCGTAGATATTGACCGCGAACTTCGGAGGGAAAAGATTACCCGCCGACTTCGTCAACGCCTCGACGAAGGCATGGTGGACGAGGTGCGGGCCTTGCTCGGCGAGGGAATCCCGGCCGAAGACCTCATCTACTATGGGCTGGAATACAAGTACCTGACCCAATACGTCATTGGCGAAATGGAGTACGACGAAATGGTGCGTCGGTTGGAGATTGCCATCCATCAGTTTGCCAAGCGACAGATGACATGGTTCCGTGGCATGGAGCGTCGGGGGATAGAGATACATTGGATAGACGCCACCCGTCCGATGGACGAGAAGGTGGAGGAGATAATGGAGCTGATTAAAATTAAAAGTTAAAAATTAAAAGATAAAAGTTGAGTGTTAAGGGGGTAATACTTAGAAACTCACAATTCAAAATTCAAAGTCATGGCAATAGAACCGAACAGATGGGGAATCATTTACAATCCGAAAGCCGGTACCCGCAAGGTGCAGAAGCGTTGGGACGAGATTCGTGGATACATCGAATCTCGCGGTATCCTTTTTGATTATGTCCACTCCGAAGGGTACGGCTCGGTGGAGCGCTTGGCACGCACGTTGGCCAACAACGGCTACCGCACCATCGTGGTGGTGGGTGGCGACGGGGCACTGAACGATGCACTGAATGGCATACTCTCCTCTTCCGTAGAGAAAAAGACGGACATAGCCTTAGGCATCATCCCCAATGGTATTGGCAATGATTTCGCCCGTTTTTGGAATATAGAGTTTGATGAATACAAACATGCCGTGGACACCATTATCAACCATCGTACCCGTTTGGTGGATGTGGGGTATTGCTCCTATTACGGCGGAGACAAGCACGAGCATCGCTATTTCTTGAATGCCATCAACATCGGATTGGGTGCTCGCGTGGTGAATATCACCAATGCCACCCGTCGCTTTTGGGGAGCCAAGGCACTTGCCTTCTTGGCTTCCATGTTCTTGTTGTTGTTCGAGCGTAAGCAATTCCGTACTCATCTGAAAATAAACGGCGAGCATATCCGTGGCCGGGTGATGACCGTTTGTGTGGGCAGTGCTCGTGGCTATGGATTGACTCCCAATGCCGTTCCCTATAATGGATGGCTCGATGTTTCAGTCATCTATCGTCCCGAATTGTTGCAACTCTTTTCAGGTCTGTGGATGTTGGTGCAAGGCCGCATCCTCAACCATAAGATGGTGAAACCCTATCGTACCCGGAAGGTGAAGGTGCTTCGCGCACAGAATGCCATGGTCAGCCTGGACGGTCGTCGCATTCTGCCGAAGGAGTTCCCGTTAGAGGTTGGCATCATGCCCGAAAGTATAAAACTGATAATTCCGAAATGACAATATCGAAAATGAACATTACAAATTTGACATCAACCGATAATTTCTTCCTGCTCGCCGGTCCTTGTGTGATCGAGGGCGAGGATATGGCCATGCGCATCGCCGAACACGTGGTGAAGGTCACCGGACGATTAGGCATTCCCTACGTTTTCAAGGGTTCCTATCGCAAGGCCAACCGTTCACGATTGGATTCCTTCACAGGCATTGGCGACGAGAAAGCACTGAAGATTTTGGCCAAGGTGCGCGATACGTTCGGTGTACCCGTTGTGACCGACATCCACACGGCCGATGAGGCCGCCATGGCTGCCGAGTATGTCGATGTCCTTCAGATACCCGCCTTCCTCTGCCGTCAGACCGACCTGTTGGTCGCTGCTGCCCGCACGGGTAGGGTAGTCAACATCAAGAAAGGCCAGTTCCTTTCAGCCGGTGCCATGCGCTTTGCTGCCGACAAGGTATTGGAGGCAGGCAACGCCAACGTGATGCTCACCGAGCGTGGCACCACCTTTGGTTATCAGGACCTCGTGGTCGATTACCGCGGCATCCCCGAGATGCGCTCCTTCGGTTGCCCCGTCGTGCTCGACGTCACCCACTCGTTGCAACAGCCCAACCAGACCTCGGGTGTCACCGGTGGAATGCCCCAGCTTATCGAAACCATAGCCAAAGCCGGCATCGCTGTTGGGGCTGATGGCATCTTCGTCGAGACCCACGAAGACCCCTCCGTGGCCAAGAGCGACGGTGCCAACATGCTCCGTCTCGACCTCCTCGAAGGCTTGCTGGAGAAACTTGTCCGCATCCGTCCGGCAGTGAGGTGAAAAGCGTGAGAACAATATTTCCTGTAGATAATTTGTTTGTTTGGCAGGAAACATTTACCTTTGTCGCGTAAGAACTCTAAGATAATATGAGCCAAAGAATTTACCCCATCGGAATACAGAATTTCGAGAGTCTCCGCAAGGATGGTTATCTCTATGTGGACAAGACCGCACTGATTCATCAGTTGGTTACAACTGGCCGTTACTACTTCCTCAGCCGCCCGCGTCGCTTTGGAAAGAGCTTGCTCATATCCACCTTAGAGGCCTATTTCTTGGGAAAGAAAGAACTGTTCAAAGGGCTTGCCATGGAGCAACTGGAACAGAAGTGGACGGTGCATCCTGTGTTGCATCTGGATTTGAATACAGAACAATATGACACCTCTGAGAAATTGTTGAATAAAATCAACCGGACGCTGTTGGCATGGGAAGAACTATACGGAGCTGTAGAGGCTGAGACATCCATCGCAATGCGTTTCGAAGGGGTCATAGAACGAGCTTGTCGAAAGACTGGGCAACGCGTAGTTATACTCGTTGATGAGTATGACAAACCGTTGTTGCAGGCCATTGGCAACAAAGAGTTGCAAACGAGCTATCGAAATATGCTGAAAGGCTTTTATGGAGCATTAAAGAGCATGGATGGTTGCATCCGCTTTGCCCTGCTGACAGGAGTGACGAAATTCGGCAAGGTGAGCGTGTTCAGTGACTTGAATAATCTGCGTGACATTTCTATGCTTCCTGCCTATACTGAGATATGCGGTATTTCAGACCAAGAACTTCGCACGTACTTCAAAGATGACATTGAGACATTGGCCATTTGCCAACAGACAACTGTGGCGGATATTACAGAAAAATTGCGGAACCGTTACGACGGTTACCACTTCTCTCCCGATACGGGCGGCATGTACAATCCCTTCAGTTTGCTGAACACCTTTGCTGATATGAAGTTTGGCAGCTATTGGTTCGAAACGGGCACACCCACTTATCTGGTGGAACTGTTGCGGAACAACGATTACAACTTGGAAGAGGTGAACGGGGCCGTGGCTACCGAGGATATGTTGAGTGGCGTGGATACGGCTGACACCGATCCCATTCCTGTAATTTTCCAAAGCGGTTATCTCACCATCAAGGGTTATGACCCTGAGTTCGGCATTTATACCTTGGGCTATCCCAATAAGGAGGTGGAAGAGGGCTTCATCCGTTTCCTTGCACCTGCCTATACGGCCATGCCCAATGAAGGGAAGTCAGTCTTTGCCATCCAGAACTTCATCCGCGAGGTGCGCACGGGTGACATCGACAGTTTCTTCATCCGCCTGCGTTCGTTCTTCAGTGATACCACATACGAACTGGTGCGCCAACAGGAGTTGCACTATTCCAATGTGCTCTATATCGTCTTTCGTCTGATGGGCTTCTACACCCAAGTGGAGTATCATACCAGCAACGGCCGCATCGACCTTGTGCTTCAAACTCCCGACTACATCTATGTGATGGAGTTCAAACTCCACGGTACGGCCGAAGAGGCACTGCAACAGATTAACGACAAAGGATATGCCCAGCCTTTCGAGAAAGATTCCCGCACCCTTTACAAAATAGGTGTCAGCTTCAGCCCCGAAACCCGGAACATCGACCGTTGGATGGTTGAAGCGTAAGGAGATGGTCAAAGGATCATCCGTCTCATCTGATCTCTTCCCGAGGTGTCATCTTATAGAACCTCCCTTATATATGATTGAAGAAAAATCCAAGCCTTAATTCCAAACTTTTGATTTTTAACTTTAAACTTTTAACTTTAAACTTTTAACTTTTGATTTTTAACTTTTAACTTTTAACTTTTAATTCTTTAATTCTTTAATTCTCACCTCTCCCCAACATCCTGCGTGCCGCTTCGATGCGTTCGCTGTCGAGCCTCACCA
>CAZDAN010000168.1:0-4888 GCA_964503565.1 uncultured Bacteroides sp. | reverse complement strand
TTTTAATTCTTTCACTCACCTTTATCCGCTTGGGCGCTCGTGCTTCGCGGTCTTGCGACTGCACACATCCGATGCCTCGCTGGCGCATGGCCTTGCTTCCGCTCACATGGGTGTTGGGGAAGCGTCCATTCTTCTTGAAAATGATGTTTATTGCCAATAATGCAAGGCAAATAGCAACAATTAACACAGTTATGATGATAGTTTCAATCATTCTTCTTAAATTTGCGGTGCAAATATACTCCTTTAATTGATAATGGAGAAATAAGAGCTGTGAAATTTAACTAAAACCTGAAGAATATATGGAAATGAAAAATCTGAAACCTACAGAAGTGTTCTCGTATTTCGACGAGATTTGTCAAGTGCCCCGCCCCTCAAAGAAGGAGGAGAAGATCATCGCTTACCTGCGCACGTTCAGTGAGAAGCATGGTCTGGAAACCCTTGTTGACGAGGCCGGAAACGTGCTCGTCAAGAAACCCGCCACGCCGGGGATGGAGGGACACAAAACAGTGGTCCTGCAGGCACATATCGACATGGTGTGCGAGAAGAACAAGGATGTAGAACACAACTTCGACACCGACCCCATCGAAACGTATATCGACGGCGAATGGTTGCGTGCAAAGGGCACTACGTTGGGTGCCGACAATGGCATCGGAGTGGCTGCCGCACTGGCCGTGCTCGCCTCTGACACCATCCAACACGGGCCGCTGGAGTGCCTTTTCACTGTGGATGAAGAGACGGGGCTCACCGGCGCCTTTGCCCTCCAAGGCGGATTCATGAACGGCGACGTGTTGCTCAATCTGGATAGCGAGGACGAAGGAGAAATCTTCATCGGATGTGCCGGCGGATGTCGCACGAACGCCACCTTCACCTATCAGCCGGTGGCGGTGCCCGAGGGATACTTCTACTTCAGCGTCGAGCTGAACGGATTGACCGGCGGACATTCGGGCGACGACATCAACAAAGGCTTCGCCAATGCCAACAAGGTGCTCAACCGTTTCCTGCTTCAAGCCTTCAACAAGTACGACCTCTACCTGTGCGAAATCAGTGGCGGAAACCTCCACAATGCCATCCCTCGTGAAGCGCGTGCCGTGTGTGCACTTCCCTCGAAACATAAGGAAGACGTGCGCATCGACCTCAACGTGTTTGCCGCCGAGGTGGAGGCCGAATATAGTGTGACAGAGCCGAATATGCGCTTCGTCCTTCAAAGCACCGACCCCGTCTCCACTGCCATTGACAAAGATACGGCCCAACGCCTCCTCCGCGCTGTTCATGCCGTGGCCAACGGAGTGTTCATGATGAGTCAGGACATGCCCGGCTTGGTGGAAACCTCCAGCAACCTTGCTTCCATCAAAATGGTGGAAGGCAACCGGATAGTGATAGGAAGCAGCCAGCGTAGCAGCACCCTCTCGTCGCGCAAGGATATGGCCGAAACCGTGCAAGCTGCCTTTGAATTGGCCGGTGCTACCGTGGACGTGGGCGACGGCTATCCCGGATGGAAACCTAATCCTTCATCCCCTCTGTTGGCCGTAGCCATCGACTCCTACAAACGCCTCTTCGGCATCGAACCCAAGGTGAAGGCTATCCACGCAGGTCTCGAGTGCGGACTTTTCCTCGAAAAGTATCCTTCGCTCGACATGATTTCCTTCGGTCCCACCTTGCGTGGTGTGCATTCGCCCGACGAACGCATGCACATCCCCTCGGTGGAGCGCTGGTGGATTCATCTGTTGGATATGCTGAAAAATATATAATCAGGAAGAATATTCCCCAAATTCTTTTCATACTTTTGGAAAGAATATGTATATTTGCATCGGATTTGCGTAGCTTTTTATTGAAAAGCTGCGCGAATCTTCCATGATGTATCTGATAATTAGTTTGTTGTGGAGAAGAGAAATTTTGAAAATTATAGAAAGTATTTAATAAGCAGATGCTATGAGAGTAGTTATTTTGGATGACTATGCCCTTGTTTCACGTTGGGCAGCCAATTATGTAGCAGAGAAGATAAATCAGAAAAATCCTACCGCAGCCAATCCTTTTGTTTTAGGATGTCCCACAGGTTCTTCTCCGTTAGGAATGTATAAAGAACTTATCCGTATGAACAAAGAGGGAAAAGTCTCTTTCAAGCACGTAATAACTTTCAATATGGATGAATATGTCGGACTTGCCGAAGACCATCCTGAAAGCTATCATTCTTTCATGTGGACAAATTTCTTCAGTCACATAGATATCGATCCGCAGAATGTGCATATCCTTAATGGTAATGCTCCTGATTTGTTGGTCGAATGCGCGAAGTATGAACGTCAGATAGAAGCATCTGGAGGAATTGACCTCTTTTTGGGAGGTGTGGGACCTGATGGTCACATTGCTTTCAATGAACCGGGTTCATCCCTTTCGTCAAAGACTCGTATAAAGACACTGACAACAGATACGATTATTGCCAACAGCCGATTCTTCAACGATGATGTCACCCAAGTGCCCAAGCAGGCACTCACCGTGGGGGTAGGCACCGTTATGGCAGCCAAGGAGGTTTTGCTTATTTCTTGTGGACACAATAAGGCTCGTGCACTCAAGCACGCTATCGAAGAGAGCATAAATCACATGTGGACGGTCAGTGCTTTGCAGGCTCATCCTCATGGTATTATAGTATGTGATGAACCCGCTTGTGATGAAATAAAGGTTGGTACCTACAAATACTTTAAGGATAAAGAGAAACTCGAAGGATTGGTAGATAAATATTTATAATTAGAAAAAAATAGTAGAGATATAAGAAGTATGATAAAAAGAACTCTGACAACTCTTTTTTGTGTCGTCGCATTGTGGATGTTCTCATTGCCGGCAAGTGCACAGATGTCTGACGATGCTGTGGTGGCTTATGTGAAGGATGGAATGGCCAGTGGTAAGTCTCAGAATGAAATGATTAAGGAACTGGCCGCTCGTGGTGTGACTCGTGCTCAAGCGGAACGTCTGAAGGAACGTTTTGAAAAAGAGAAATCCGGAAGAAATGAAGCTTTTCGTACCGTAGGACAGCAGGAGAGAGAGCGTCGTAGCAATACTTTTTTTGCAGAGGATAGTTTGGATTCTTTTAATTCGGATTTACATCAGGTTATCGATGAATCTGAATCGGATACAGAGAAAAAAGTATTCGGGCGCAACATTTTTACCAATCGGAATTTGACTTTTGCTCCAAGTATGAACATTCCTACACCGGAGAATTATAAATTGGGTCCTGGTGATGAGGTGATTATTGATATTTGGGGAACCAATCAAGCTACGATTCGTCAAACAATCTCGCCTGAAGGCTCCATTAACATAGAGAGTGTCGGTTTGGTTAATCTGAATGGTTTGACCGTTAAGGAGGCAGATGCTTATATGCGTCGTAAATTGGCACAGATTTATTCTGTTTATGGTGATAATGCAGCTTCTGAAATCAAGTTGACCTTGGGAAATATCCGTACTATTCAGGTAAATATGATGGGTGAAGTGGCTGTGCCTGGAACTTATTATGTTTCTTCTTTTTCTAACATTTATCATGCGCTGCATCGTGCCGGAGGTGTTAGCAACCTTGGCTCTTTGCGTGAAATTCATTTGATGCGTAAAGGAAAGAAGATTTCTACAATTGATATTTATGAATTCATTCTTAAAGGAAAATCTTTTGATGATATTACTTTGGAAGAAGGTGATATCGTAATTGTTCCGACGTACAAAACATTGGTGGATATTACCGGTAATATCAAACGTCCCATGTATTATGAATTGAAGGAAGGTGAAACTATCCAAGACCTGTTGGGATATGCCGGAGGTTTTTCTGGTAATGCTTTTAAAGATAATCTGCGCTTGATTCGTCAGAATGGACGTGAATACAAGGTATTTACGATCAATAAGCCAGACTATGCTTCTTTCGCTCTGATGGATGGAGATGCTCTGACTGTCGGCGCGATGCTTGATCGCTTTGAAAATCGTATAGAAATCAAAGGTGCAGTTTATCGTCCGGGCGTTTACGAATTAGGAAATGAAATATCGACGGTTAAAGAATTGGTGGAAAAAGCCGAAGGTGTGAAGGGTGATGCATTTACCAACCGTGCTCTGTTGCAACGTGAGAAGGAGGATCTGACACTTGAAACTCAAGCACTTGATATTGCCGGAATATTGAATGGGACTCAGCCTGATTTCCCTCTTCGTAAGAATGATATTCTTTATATAGCCAGTATTCATGACTTGAATGATTTGGGATATATTCAAGTACATGGTGAAGTGGCTGCTCCAGGACAATTCATATATGCCGCAAATACAACATTGGAAGATATAATTATGCAAGCTGGTGGCTTGTTGGAATCCGCTTCGATGGTGAGAGTTGATGTAAGTCGTCGTGTGAAGAATTCTTTGAGTTCAGAAGAAACTGATACACTTAGTTATATGTATACATTTAATTTGAAGGATGGTTTTGTAATAGATGGTGAACCTAATTTTGTATTGCAGCCTTATGACCAAGTATATGTCCGTCGTAGTCCTGGTTATCAAGAACAACGACATGTACAAGTGCAAGGGCGTGTTCTGTTCGCTGGTGAATATGCATTATCTGTTACTAATGAACGTCTTTCTGAAATAATAGGAAAAGCTGGTGGCGCATCAAAAAGTGCTTATGTGAAGGGGGCGCGTTTAAGTCGTATCATTTCACAGGAAGATCGTATGCGAATGGAAGCAACTCTTGATATGCTTGACAATTCTAAAGATTCTATTGACGCATCAAAATTGGATTTTGGCGATAGGTATTATGTGGGTATAAACCTTGAAGAGGCATTGGCTAATCCTGGCGGTGATGCAGATGTCGTTTTACAAGAAGGCGATGTGATATATGTACCAGAATATCAGAATACTGTGAAAATATCAGGAA
>CAZDAN010000167.1:0-4916 GCA_964503565.1 uncultured Bacteroides sp. | reverse complement strand
ATGACGCGGATGAAATCGGTGTGCTGAAGATGGACATGGTGCCGCGAAACGAACTGCGCACGGGCGACGTGGGATACATCATCTCGGGCATTAAGACTTCGAAGGAGGTGAAGGTGGGCGACACCATCACCCACATTGCACGCCCCTGTGCGAAGGCCATTGAGGGATTCGAGGAGGTGAAGCCCATGGTGTTTGCCGGTGTGTACCCCATCGAGGCAGAGGACTACGAAAACTTGCGTGCTTCGCTCGAAAAACTCCAGCTGAACGACGCTTCGCTGACCTTCCAGCCGGAGTCGTCGGTGGCACTGGGCTTCGGCTTCCGTTGCGGATTCCTCGGCCTGTTGCACATGGAGATTATTCAGGAGCGACTCGACCGGGAATTTGACATGAGCGTCATTACCACCGTACCTAACGTATCATACAAGATATTTGACAAACAGGGCGGTTGCAAGGAGGTGCACAACCCCTCGGGTATGCCCGACATCACCCTGATTGACCACATCGAGGAACCGTATATCCGTGCCTCGGTAATCACCACCACCAACTATATCGGGCCCATCATGACACTCTGCCTGGGCAAGCGTGGCGAGCTGGTGAAGCAGGAGTACATCTCGGGGAACCGCGTGGAAATCTTCTACGACATACCCCTCGGCGAAATCGTCATTGACTTCTACGACAAGTTGAAGAGCATTTCGAAGGGATACGCATCGTTTGACTACCACATGAACGGCTTTCGCCCTTCAAAACTGGTGAAGTTGGACATTCTGCTCAATGGAGAACCCGTCGACGCACTCTCCACACTGACGCACTTCGACAACGCCGAGAACTTCGGACGACGCATGTGCGAGAAGCTGAAGGAGCTTATCCCACGCCAACAGTTCGACATTGCCATCCAAGCTGCCATCGGTGCCAAAATCATTGCCCGCGAAACCATCAAACAGGTGCGTAAGGACGTGACCGCCAAGTGCTACGGTGGCGACGTAAGCCGTAAGCGCAAGCTGCTCGAAAAGCAGAAGAAGGGAAAGAAGCGCATGAAACAAATCGGCAACGTGGAGGTGCCACAGAAGGCATTCCTCGCCGTGCTGAAGCTGGATTAAAAGGAGCTAAAACAATAATCATTATGGAAAGACGACACGAAATTGCTAAAATGTTCACCGAACAGTATCGCCGCCTTTCACCCGAGGCGACCAAAGCCTTGTCACTGATAATGGAGCCACTGAAGCTGGCAAAAGGCGAAGTGTTCATCAAAGAAGGAGAAATTGCCCACTACATACACTATGTGGAGAAAGGATTGGTGCGCCAATTCTATTTCAAGAACAAGCGTGACCTGACCGAACACATCTCGTATGAAGGCAATGTGGTTATCTGCCTGGAAAGCTACCTGCGAAACGAACCAACCCGTCTGATGGCCGAAACCCTCGAACCTTCCATCATCTGGCGCATCAGTAAGGAGAACTTCTATCGCCTTACCGAAGAGATGCGCGAAGTGGAGTACTTCTACCGTAAAATCTTCGAATACTCCCTGCTGGTCTCGCAACAAAAAGCCGATGACATGCGCTTCGAAACAGCTCACGACCGCTATCGCCTGCTGATGGAGCGACATCCCGAAATCATCAAACGTGCTCCTTTGGTACACATTGCCTCTTTCTTGCAGATGAGTCCCGAAACACTCAGCCGTGTGCGCTCGGGAATGTTATAAAGAAAAAATCAACCTTTCAAAAAAAGCCAGTCGCAAACAAGTAAAATGCGACTGGCTTTTTGAATTTTGCAAGTCGCAAAAAAGAAAAAGCCAGCCGCATTTTTTTCACTTGTCACATGCGACGGAAAACTCCTCCTGAATCATGCTATTTCAATGCGTCGCACACTCTCCACCTTGGCCTGTTGCTTCACACGGGGAAGGCGGATTTTCAGCACACCGTTCTTCATCTTGGCGCAAATGCCCTCCTTGTCCACATCGTCGGGCAGAATGAGGGTTTGCTGGAATTTGCTATACGAGAACTCGCGACGCAAGTAGCGTCCCTCTTTCTCCTTTTCCTCCTTCTTGTTCTCTTCCTGTCCCTCGGGCTTCTTTTCGCCATCCTTCCCGTCGCATCCGCAATCGGTGCAACAGCTCTTCTTCTCCATCTTTATCACCAGGTCGTTGTCCTTGTTGACGTGGATGTCAAAGTCATCCTTGCACATCCCCGGTGCGGCCACCTCCACCTTGTACTCCTTATCGGTTTCCATCACATTGATGGCCGGTGCCGTAGGGTTGGCCTTCATCACCCAATTGTTGTCGAAAAAGTCGCTGAAAATGCTGGGCAACCAACCTTGTCCGGCACTACGTTTCATAGGCATCATAATTTGTTTCTCCTTTTTTGTTTAAGTTTAACAATACATTTTATTTCTTTACGAACGTCTCGACCGTCCTTGTCCCCCTTACCGCTCGTTCAAAAGGGGAGAACTGGTGTCACGCTTGCCATCCGGGCCTCCCTCAATCGTGGTAGGTTCTGTACATTTGCTCATTTGTGAACAAGCAAACAGGGGACAGAGGAAGCGGCCTTCGGCGTTCAGTCACATAAATGCACGGGCCGCCCGTAAGGTTCACCCTTGCGGTGCAGATTAAATATCGTTTATGATAAGGAAAGTCTTTTTAGTATTTCCGCCCAAGCAGAAGAAACAAGATGCGGGGGAAACGGGTGCGCAAAAGATGGAAGAGCACCAACAGGATGGCGATGGTGAGAGGAGGAATCAGGAAGTATCTGACCAATGTCCATCCCTCTCCGCCAAACGGAAGCAGATGGTCCAATCCCCACGCCACCGCACTGAGCAATAGCAACGAGTGGCCAAGGTAGATGAACATGCTCGCCTGAGTGAAGCGAGGAGTAATGAGGCACTCAATCGACATCTGTGACCGATTGATGAGGTTACAAACAGCCACTGTGCCAAACAACAGGTAGCAGAGCATTGTGGCCGTACTCTGCTCACACGTTACGACAATCAACGAAAGGACACCGGCGATGTAAGAAATTATCCTGCATTTTGAAAAGGAGTCAAACATCTCTTTTCCTTGAATCGAGAAGGTGGCTCCTAAAACGAAAAAGGCCAAATGATGGGCACTGCACACCTGCTCGGTAGGCCACCATCCGAACAAGTCGCAAGCCACCAAGAGGAGAAACGGGAAAAATCCGCCACGTCGCACAAGCGGATGAATCAGCGGAGCCATCAAGCAGAAGACCATCAAGTCGCGCAAAAACCACGTGGCCAACAACACAGGCGCCGGATAATGAGGATTGCCATCCCACAAAAGGCGCCATCCGCCAAAAGTTTCAATGACATTTGCCACACCTTGTCCGCCCTCACTTATCCATGAAGGGAGAACCAACGTCGTCAGTTTCAATGTATTCCACACCACATAAGGCATCAGCAACGTAAGGGCACGTTGTCGGGTTTTATCCACATACCTCCTCCACGACCATTGCTCCATATTCGCAAAGTAGAGGTAACCCGAGATAAGGAAGAATCCGGGCACAGCAATGGCCGAGAGGATGTGCGAAAAGAAGAATTGGACATCCATGACGAGACTCCCCTTCACCAACTCTTCGTCAGGCAATGAGCCATGACCATATGTGTGGATAAACACCACCAGTATGGCAAAGAGCAAGCGCAAGTGCTCGATAGAGGGATTATAGGGAAGGCGTCCCGACGGTTTGTCCATATTTCTCCTACATTTATCACACCAGTTTGAAGACGATGCGGAAGACACCGTGCTCATCGTAGCGCCAACTATTTATCTTGAAAATGCCTATATCACGTGTATTCTCCACGTGGGCACCGATGCAGGCACACACGTCGTAGTCGCCGATGCGCACCAGGCGGAGAGTGGCGCTTGCATCGTCGGGCAACTTGCTGGTGTCCACCTCGGGCGGCAGGTTGTCGCGCGTGGCAAACTCATACGTCACAGGCAATCCTTGGGCAATCACCTCGTTCATCCGTCGCTCAATCTCCTGCACCTGCTCCTCGGTGGGACATTCGGCCAAAGGCCAACTGATTTTGCTCTTCTTCCGCTCGATGTGTGCGTTGCGCGAGCGTTCGCAACCAAACATCCGCATCATCGTCTGGTTCAACAGATGCTCTGCCGTATGACTTGGCGGATATTCCTGCTTGTTGTGGTCGTTGAGAATGGGTTCTTCCATATTGTCTGATTCTTTAATTTTTGTGCAAATTTACCCTTTATCGACGAAACGACCAACGATTTCATGGATAATCACAGATTTTGCACTATCTTTGCCACGCAATATAATATAAGGTATAAGAAGATATGGCATTCGAAGCATCAAGACGTGATTGGAGTGAGTTGTATGCTTTCTTCCGCCTGCTGGCCGATGGCTATGTGTGCGCGGGAAAGGACGACGGCACTCCGGATGAAGAAAAACGACTGACCGTGGCCCTTGTGCAACGCGAAGAGCACGACGGCACACGCCGATACATCATTGAAGAAGAGGACATCCACATCGTGGGCGAGGGTAGGGACGAACGCTTCCCGCGCGAAGACTTCGGCACCGTGGCCCAACTGGTGGGCGACATGCTGAAGCAGGGTGGGGGTGATGAGGAACTGACTTCGCCTGATGGCGTGGAGGAGTTTCTCGATGCCGTGGCCATCTACAACCTGGAGGCAAAGACCGACGACCGCACGGATTTCTACGTGGCCTTCTGGAGTGTGGACGCACCGCTGGTGGGCTTCCGCTCCTATTCGCGCTTGGGCGGCATGATTCCCTTGCTCGATGGAGGAAGGGCGGCCAACATCAAGTTTGAGCAGACGGGCGTGCGTTTTCCCAACCCTACGGTGAACAAAATCAACTGGTTGGAGTCGCCCAACGAAGTGCTCGACCGCATGTTGATGATTGAGCGCATGGGCGGAGTGCTGAAGTACAACG
>CAZDAN010000166.1:0-4927 GCA_964503565.1 uncultured Bacteroides sp. | reverse complement strand
CGCATCCTCTTCACACCTGACAAGGCTTTGAGGACCAACGTGATTGGTAACCTCACCTTCGAGAACGGCGGTGTATTGAAGGACGGCGTGCGCTATGCCTCCGTGACCGACTATCGTCTGGCTATGGGCGAGTCGGCGGACTCCGGTTCGTCCGACTCGGGTAGCACCGATGGCGGCGATGGCGGAACGGGCAGCAATCCGCTCTAACCCCGCGGAAATCCTTGGATGGAAGAGGCGTCACTCCGGTGGCACCTCTTCTTTTTTCCGCTGACCCCCCTCCCCCTGTTTTAGGGGGGACGAGCGAAGCGGAGGGGGTCCGCCACCTGCCCACAAACGCCGCCAAAGGAAAAAAAGAGGCCGAATCTCTTTGTTCTTCTCTCGGTTTGCACTATCTTTGGCTTTCCAAGAGGAAAACCCCAAGATAGGCGGCACCTCGGAAGAAAAAAAGAGAGAATCTCTTTGTTCTTCTCTCGGTTTGCACTATCTTTGCACGCTACTTATATATGAATAAGGTATGAACGGAACAAAAGCCCCCCTTTTGGGGTTGACATTGGATGAGTTGAAGCAGGTGACCGCCCGCATGGGGATGCCCGCCTTTGCTGCCAAGCAGATGGCCGGGTGGATATACGGCAAGCGCGTGACCACCATTGGCGGGATGACCAACCTCTCCCTTCGCCACCGCGAAGCGCTGGAACAGGAGTACGAAGTGGGGCGACGCGCCCCCATCGAGGCCATGCGCTCGGTGGATGGCACGGTGAAGTACCTCTTCCAAGTGGGCACGGCCGGAGCCGTCGAGGCCGTCTATATCCCCTCCGAAGAGGGCGAGCGGGCCACCCTGTGCGTCTCCTCCCAGGTGGGGTGCAAGATGAACTGCCTCTTCTGCATGACCGGCAAGCAGGGCTTCAGTGCCCACCTCACCGCGGCCCAGATACTGAACCAGGTGCTCTCCATCCCCGAGAGCGAGAGCCTGACGAACGTGGTGCTCATGGGCATGGGCGAACCCTTCGAC
Organism: uncultured Bacteroides sp.; assembly: GCA_964503565.1. Classification (GTDB taxonomy): domain Bacteria; phylum Bacteroidota; class Bacteroidia; order Bacteroidales; family Bacteroidaceae; genus Phocaeicola_A. The sequence goes on along the minus strand of CAZDAN010000166.1, from coordinate 3,918 downwards.
AACATCGGGGAGGTGCTGAAAGCCCTCGCACTGATGACCGCCGACTACGGCTTGGCTTGGAGCCCCAAGCGCATCACCGTCAGCACCGTGGGAGTGATGAAGGGCCTGCGCCGCTTCCTCGACGAGAGCGATTGCCACCTGGCCATCAGCCTGCACAACCCCTTCCCGAAGGAGCGCATGGAACTGATGCCTGCCGAGCGGGGCTGCTCCATCACGGAGATGCTGGAGCTGTTGCACCGCTACGACTTCACCCACCAGCGGCGCCTGTCGTTCGAGTACATCGTCTTCCGCGGCGTGAACGACACCGAAGCCCACGCCCGCGAGCTGGTGCGCCTCCTGAAGGGACTGGAGTGCCGCATCAACCTCATCCGCTTCCACGCCATACCCGGCGTGCCCCTGGAGGGGGTGGAGATGGAGGCCATGGTGGCCTTCAGAGACTACCTGACGCGCCACGGGGTGTTCACCACCATCCGGGCCAGCCGGGGCGAGGACATCTTTGCCGCCTGCGGAATGCTCTCCACCAAGCACAAGGAGGGGACGGCGGGAGAGTGCCTGTAGAGCCTATACTCCCTATAGCCCCCTATACCCCTATGGTCCCTGTAAAGACAAGAAAACCTAAAAGAGCAATGAATATGAAAAGATTATCAACCGGTGCCTGCCTGCTGGCGGCACTGATGGCCCTGGCCGGATGCGACGGCGATGGAAAGACCATCATGACCCCCGCCTCCAGCGGAAAGCCCTACGAGATGCTGGTGGTGATGGACGACTCGGCTTGGGAACGACCCGCCGGACGGGCCCTCTTCGATGCACTGGACACCGACGTGCCCGGACTGCCACAGAGCGAACGCTCCTTCCGCATCATGCAAATCAACGAAGAACAGAACAACCGCACCTTTGGCCTGTTCCGCAACATCATCGTCCCCAAGATAGACCGCATGTACACACAGGTGAAGTTCAAGTTCGCCCGCGACGTGAAGGCGTCGCCCCAGATGGTGATGACCATACAGGCCCCTTCGGAAGAGGCCTTTGCCGACTACGTGGGCAAGCACAAGCAGACCATCGTTGACTTCTTCACCCGCGCCGAAATGAACCGTCAGGTGAAACTCCTTGAGAGAGACCACAGCTACCTGGTGGAGCAGCTCGTCAAGGACAGCTTCCGGTGCGTGGTGCACGTGCCCGCCGAACTGGAGAACTACAAGCGCGGACGCAACTTCCTCTGGGCCACCACCAACCGCGACCAGGACGACCTGAACTTCGTCATCTACTCCTATCCCTTTACCGACAAGGAGACGTTCACCCTCGACTATTTCGTGCACAAGCGCGACTCCTTCATGAAGGCCAACCTCTTTGGCCCCCTCGAAGGCTCCTACATGGCCACCGACACCGACTTCCTCCTGACAAAGGACATTGCCGTGCGCGGCAAATATGCCCAGGAGGTGAAGGGACTGTGGGAGATGAATGGTGCCGTCATGGGAGGCCCCTTCGTGTCACACGTCCGCGTGGATGAGAAGAACAACCGCGTCATCGTCTCCGAGGCATTCGTCTATTCGCCGGGCAAGAAGAAACGCGACATCATGCGCCGCATGGAGGCCGCCCTCTACACCCTGCAATTCCCCGACGAGGTTGAAGCCAAGCAGCAGGCCGAACTCTTCGGAACCACCGACGGAGTGGAGGAGGAGAGTGGAGTGTGAAGTGTGAAGAGTGAAGAGTGAAGAGTGAAGAGAGAAGAGAGAAGAGTGAAGAGAGAAACAAACTAACTGATAACATACATAAGACTTATGAGTGAAAAACTGAGAGTGGGTATCACCCACGGCGACATAAACGGAGTGGGCTACGAGGTCATCCTGAAGGCCTTCGAGAACTCCACTATGCTGGATCTGTGCATCCCCATCGTATATGGCTCGCCCAAGGTGGCGACCTATCATCGCAAGGCCATTGACAGCCCCACGGCCTTTACCATCATCAACAAGGCCGACGAGGCCAGCCGTGCTAAACTGAACATCCTCTCCTGCGTGGACGATGAGGCCAAGGTGGAGCTGGGCAACCCCACCGAAGAGGCAGGCAAGGCCGCACTGGCAGCCCTGGAGCGCGCCTTGGCCGACTATCGCGAGGGACTCATCGATGTGCTCGTCACGGCCCCCATCAACAAGAACACCATCCAGGCCGAGAACTTCCGCTTCCCCGGCCACACCGAGTACATCCAAGAGCGGGTGGGCGAGGGAGAGAAGGCACTGATGATACTGATGAAGGACGAACTGCGTGTGGCACTCGTCACCGGCCATGTGCCCGTCAGCTCCATTGCATCTCTCCTCACCAAGGAGCTTATCCAGGAGAAACTCACCATCTTCGAGCAGTCGCTCAAGCGCGACTTCCTCATCGAGAAACCGCGCATTGCCGTGCTTGCCCTCAACCCCCATGCGGGCGACGGCGGACTCATCGGCACCGAGGAGCAGGACATCATCATCCCCGCCATGGCCGAAATGAAGGAGAAGGGCATGTTCTGCTACGGCCCCTATCCCGCCGACGGATTCTTCGGCTCGGAGCAGTACACCAAGTTCGACGGCATCCTGGCCATGTATCACGACCAGGGACTGGCTCCCTTCAAGGCACTGGCCATGGAGGAAGGGGTGAACTACACCGCCGGCCTCCCCATCGTGCGCACATCACCGGCTCATGGCACCGCCTACGACATTGCCGGCAAGGGAGTGGCCTCGGAGCTTTCGCTCTGCCACGCCATCTACACGGCACTGGATGTCCACCGCAACCGCATCTTCTACGATGCAGCCCGCGTCAACCCCCTGAAGAAACAGTATCACGAGAAGCGCGACGACAGCCACAAGCTGAAGTTGGATGAGGAATGAAGATTAAGGAGTTAAAGGAGTTAGAGGAGTTAGAGGAGTTGTCACTCCGCTGCGCTCCGTTAGGAGTTAAAGCCGATAGTTCTGCTTGCATGATGGCAAGACATTTGGCTTAGCAGGCAGAGCCTGCGATAACTCCTCTAACTCCTTAGCGAAGCGATAACTCCTTTAACTCCTTGAAAAGAAAGAGAGAACAATGAACTTTGCCATCATATCCGCCGGTGAAGGCTCGCGCCTGGCACAAGAGGGCGTGGCCAAGCCCAAGCCCTTGGTCGAGCTGGGGGGCGAGGCCATGATTGAGCGCCTTGTACGCATCTTCGTGCGGCAGGGAGCCGCTCGGGTGGTGGTCATCATCAACGACCTTGTGCCCGAAACCCGCGCCTTCCTCACCCGTTTGCAGGAGGAACTGCCCATCGACCTCGTGGTGAAGACCACGCCCAGCTCGATGCACAGCTTCTACGAGATAAGCCACCTGTTGGAGGGCGACCGCTTCTGCCTGACCACCGTCGATACTGTCTTCCGCGAGGAGGAGTTTGCCCGCTACATCGAAGCCTTCCGCACGTCGGAGGCCGACGGACTGATGGCGGTCACCGACTTTGTGGACGACGAGAAGCCGCTCTACATCTCCACCGACGAGGAACTGCGCATCACCGGCTTTCACGACCAGAAGACGCCCGATAGCAGGTACATCTCGGGCGGCATCTATTGCCTCACCCCCGTGGCACTCGACACCTTGCGCCGCTGCATGAGTGAGGGAAAGTCGCGTATGCGCAACTTCCAACGCCAGCTGGTGGCCGACGGACGCTGTCTCCGTGCGTGGCCCTTCAGCAAGATTGTGGACGTGGACCATGCCACGGACATAGCCAAGGCGGAGGAGTTTTTGAGGGAAGAGTGAAGAGGGAAGAGTGAAGAGAGAAGAGAGAAGAATGAACATCATAGCCATCAGTCGCGGCACGCGCTATTCGCCCGGCCATGTGGGCAACGATGCCGCTATATATAATAAGGTGGTGGAGGAGCTTCGCCACTTGGGGCACTCCGTACAGACGTGTACCGAAGAGGA
>CAZDAN010000165.1:0-4935 GCA_964503565.1 uncultured Bacteroides sp. | reverse complement strand
AGTCTGATGGAATGGCTTCCACACGAATTTATGTATTTATAGATATACCCTTTAATAATATCTATTGCTATGGGATTTCCCAGTTTCATGGAGGTGCTCGACTTTATCGGTACCTTCGCTTTTGCCATCAGTGGCATACGCTTAGCTTCGGCCAAGCGGTTCGACCTGTTTGGAGCCTACGTCGTAGGTGTGGTGACGGCCATCGGTGGTGGTACGTTGCGCGACCTCATGTTGGGTGTCACCCCCATTTGGATGACCAACCCCATGTACCTCATCTGTTCGGGTATAGCCCTGCTGTGGGTCATTGTGTTTGGCAAGCGCCTCATTCACCAACAGAACACATTCTTTATTTTCGACACCGTCGGCCTTGCCCTCTTTACCGTGGTGGGTGTGGAGAAAGCCCTCGGATTGGGCTTCCCCCTGTGGGTGGCCGTTATCATGGGCACCATTACGGGAGCTGCCGGCGGAGTGTTCCGCGACGTGTTCATCAACGAAATTCCCCTCATCTTCCGCAAGGAAATCTATGCCTTGGCCTGCATCATCGGCGGTCTTTTCTACGGCCTCTTCAATTGGTTGGGCATGGACATTGTGGTGAACGAGTGTCTCAGTGGACTCAGTGTCTTCGTGGTGCGCATCCTGGCGGTGAAGTACCACATTTCCCTGCCCATTCTAAAGGGGGAAGGGGAGGAAGGGTAGTCCCCTGAAAATCTGTCTTAGAAGGAAGAAAATCTATCAGCTGATCGGCCGGATTCTGTCAGCTGATAAAAAGAAATCTATCAGCTGATGGAATTGCTCCGGACAGCTGATAGATTTTTTTGTATGTAAGTCACGTTATTTTCCTTTTATTCCTCGAAACTTCCCATCAGGCCTCCGAAGGTGATGGTCTCGGCGCTGATCTTGATTTTCTTGCACTGAGGGCTGTTGTAGAAGGAGACGGAAGCCTCGCCTTGTGTGTTGGTTGTCACATAGGGTGCCCAGAACAGTGTACGGCGGAAGTCCTTTTCATCGGGCAGGTCTGCAAAACTGTAGTCTGGCAGGTAGAATTGCAAAGCCGGGGTAAATCCCTGTATCTTGGTTTGGCGTATGCCCTTATATTCCTTGTGGCGGAAATAGTCGTTGCGCACGAAAATGGAGACAACGACGGTATTGTTGTCGTTGCTGATAGAGTCCAAACCATAGCGTGCCAAGGCCATTTCTACATTCGGTTTGTCACTGATGGCGATGGCTTCCATGTCGTGGATGGTCAGGTCTGCAAGATTGATGCTGACATCCTGCTCTATCAACCAGCCTCCCGTGCCGATGCGGCTGATAAGGAAACGTACGGGACGTCCTTTGTATCGTGCTTTCAGACTGGTGGCATCGGATGAGTCTCCCATCTCCAAGTCAAAGGTAAAAAAGGGATTTGTCTTATCCAGCCAACGATAGAACTCGACCAGGTAGTCTTCACCGGTTTCATCTATGCGCATACGTTCGTCTTCCATTTCATAAATCAGGTTGTTCCATTTGCGCACCATTTCCGTACGCCATTCCCTTTCTTCGGCAACCTCTACGGTGGGGAGCAGGTTCTCCCATCGGGTTCTTCCCTTTTCGTCATATAGTTTCGTGCTGTCTTCTGCTTGTACAATCACCTTTTGGGCTGCATCCTTCTGCTTCAGAAACAGTTCCAACTCCTGATCGGCATACGGACGTCCTTGTGGTGACGGCGTTTTCAGCAGGTTCACGTTCATCTCCTTCAGTTTGTCCTTCTCATACGTCTGGATGTTCATCCTCCAACGTCCGTTGAAGTCCTCAGCCAGAAACGCAAACTGTCCCACAGAGTCTGTTAGACACGAGCCTTTGATTGATATTCCTGAACCGTTATACAGGAATACTTTGATATCTACTCCATCCTTTTTCCTGTTGCGGAAGGTCGAGGTCAGGTCTCCGCGGATGAGGATTCCCTCTTCTGCCGGATGCTTCACCACGAAGTCCTTGGGACGGGTCATTGCCTCCCAATCATACCGGCGCCAGCCTTGAGTACACAGCAGGAGGTCAAGTGCTTGGCGGTGAGTGGCATCATCGGCCTCGAAGTAGTAGTCGATGTCGTGGATATAACCTTTCAGGTCGGAACCCAGAAGCAGGTTGGCCATAATGTTTCCACCGTTTGCCTGGTTGGTCGGTGTGTCGGTGTCTGCATCGCGCACGGCAAGCGAGAACATGGTGCGCACGGGATTGCCTTCATTGTCTGTCAGCTTAAAGTTCATCTCAACCTTCTCGCGCGGTTGGTATCTCTCTTTTTTACCCTCGACAGAGAAATTTACGGAACGTCGGGGAGAGATGAAGGCCAGACGGTCGGCATAGATTCGTCCTTCGGTGTCGAACAGGGTGAGCTGGTTGATTCCTTCGGGCAGAGAGTCCTTGGGAAGTGCAAGTATGGCCTTACCTTCTTCGTTCCACCTGATTTGTTCAAAGCGGACAATCCGGCCACGGCACATGACGGTCAGACCCAGTGCCTGTGCAGCGTTGAAGCGTCCGTTGTGTGCGAGGTGTACGTGGATATGTGAGTCTTGCAGATTGTCAACCTGCATGGCCACACCTTGGGACATGGCCGCGGGCAGATTGTATTGTTTGGGATTGTTCTTTTCGTCGGCAATCTCCATATAGTAGCTCTCTCCCTCAACCGGAGTAACCCGAAAACTGCCCATACCCTGGTGAACCACTTGGGCGGAACTCACCAGTTCGCGTTTGCTGTTATACACATTTCCGCTGATGACAAGCGGATTGCCTCGTTTGTCGGTCGCCTTGAAAGCTACCTGGTTGTTTGTTCCTGCTACCATGTTACCCCCTTCCGGAAAGAACTGGATATTCACATTTTCAGCCTTAGGAAGTTGGGCACGCATGTCCGGACGTCGTTCGCTGTGTATGGTTGGGGTCATGAACGGTTCCTTATACATGTCTTTTCCCTCAGTTTGTGGCGGATTGAATATGGGGAAGACACGGGAGAAGACGGGTGCATCCGGCCAATTGAGCATCAGGGCAGTATAAGCACGCACTTCGTAGAATCCCGAATGGAGAAGATCCTTCAAAGAAAACTGACCGTTGCATTGTCCGTTCTCAATTTTCAACTTGTGGGTCTGAAGCACACGTCCTTCGGGCGTAAGCAGTTCCACATAGAGCAGACGGCTCAGTGTATTGGGACGGTTGTTCAGTGGATTTACAACGTAAGCCTTGAACCAGATGGTCTCGCCCATAAAGTAACCAGTATTGTCAAAATGCAGATATACTTTCTCTTGCGTAAACATATTGTTATATGTCACGATATTACGCACAAATTGTGCCAAACTGTCCGTCTGGGGAGACATGGAGGGTTGTTGTGCCTGTACGGTTGTGCAATGGGGGGTAATAAAGGTAATACCGACCAGTAACAGGCGTTGCCATTTTTTCTTGATATTCATGATAAACATAGTTGTCTTGTATGAGTGGGCAAATGTAGTAATAAAAATATAATCCTCCAAAAGTTTTTTCGACTTTTGGAGGATTTCAATGTGTTTATATGTTTTTCTCTTTCTTAATCGCCTACATTCTGGTAGAGGAATCGTTTGATGCTCTTTTTCGGAGTCTTTTCAAACTCTTCTTTCATAAGGATAAAGCGTGACACTTGTGAGTAATGCGGAATCATGGTGTTCAATTCCTGAATGTTGGCTTGCATGATTTCGTTCAATTGCTCTTCCGACATCTCTCCGGCTTCGTCATAGTCGGGGTGGATAAGTGCCACTAACTTGTCGTTCTTCTGAATGACGATGCTTTCCGATACCAACTGCAGGTTGTTCAGCTTATCCTCAATCTCCTCGGGATAGATGTTCTGTCCCGATGCACTCAGCAACATGTTCTTCGAACGTCCCTTAATGGTGACATTGCCTTCGGCATCAATCACACCCAAGTCGCCAGTGTGCAACCATCCGTCGGCATCGATGGCTTCGCGGGTTGCCTCTTCGTTCTTGTAATAACCCAACATCACGTTGTCGCCACGACATACGATTTCGCCTACAATGTTTTCGGGGTCGGGACTCAGCACCTTCACTTCCATACGCGGAGCGGCCTTTCCGCACGAAGCGGCTTTGAACCGTTTCCAGTCTTCGTAGCAGATGATGGGACCACATTCGGTCATACCGTAACCTACGGTGTAGGGGAAGTCTATCATGCGTAGGAACTTCTCCACATCCTGATTGAAAGCTGCACCGCCCACGATGACCTCATAGAAGCGTCCGCCAAAGGCGTTGATGACCTTTTCGCGTACTGAAGCCTTGATTTTGTCGTTGATGATAGGCACCTTCAGGAGTATCTTCATTGTCGGAGTCTGCAATTTAGGCAATACTGCCTTCTTCATAATCTTCTCGATAATCAGCGGTACGGCAATCACAATATGGGGCTTCACATCGGCAAATGCCTGGAATATAATCTTCGGGCTGGGCACGCGGGTCAGGAAGTAAACGTGCAGACCTTGGGTGAACTCATAAAGAAATTCGAAAGCCAATCCATACATGTGAGCCATGGGAAGCATGGAGACAACACTGCTTCCGGGCTTCAAATGGATGACCTCTTTGGCAAATTCCACGTTCGACCAAAGTGAACGGAAGGGGAGCATTACCCCCTTGGACAACCCTGTACTGCCCGATGTGTAGTTGATGATGGCCAATTGTTCGGGCGAAGCCTCGTGTTCGTAATTGATATGTTCTATGCGGAAGTTCTTCGGATATTTCTTTCCAAACATCTCATTCAGATGTTCGCGTGCATAGGTTAATTTCTCCGAACGGCTCACCAGCAACGAAAAGTCATTAACCAGAATAATACCCTGTAGGGCCGGCATCTGCTCGGCATCCAGTGTAGGCCAAACGGCATCGCCCACGAACATGAACTTGGCATCCGAGTGGTTTACGATGTTGTGCACCACTTCGG
>CAZDAN010000164.1:0-4935 GCA_964503565.1 uncultured Bacteroides sp. | reverse complement strand
GTCTGATGGAATGGCTTACACACGAATTTATGTATTTATAGATATACCCTATACTTTTCTTTATTTCAGCAATGCCATTGTATCGGATGCAATCATCATCTCCTCATCGGTGGGGATGACAACTACCTTAACCTTTGAGTCGGCAGCTGAAATGACAGCCTCTTCGCCATGAATGGCGTTGTTGACATCGTGGTCAATCTTCACACCCATGTACTCAAGATCTGAGCAAGCTGTTTCGCGGCAATCTGCCTGATTCTCGCCTACACCACCAGTGAAGAGGATGACATCCACGCCACCCATAGCAGCTGCGTAGGCACCGATGTATTTCTTGATGCGATAGAAGTACATGTCGAGGGCCAATTGGGCACGTGTGTTGCCTTCGTTGGCGGCGGCTGTCACTTCGCGCATGTCGGATGACACACCTGAGATGCCCAATACACCTGATTTCTTGTTCAACAGGTTAGAGATGCCTGTGGCGTTCAGCCCCTCCTTCTCCATGATGAAGGTGACAGCTCCTCCGTCGATGTCGCCCGAACGGGTTCCCATCATCAAACCTTCCAGTGGAGTGAGACCCATTGTGGTGTCGATGCACTTGCCATCCTTAACGGCTGAGATGGAGCCACCGTTGCCTACGTGGCAAGTGATGATGCGGCTGCCTTCAACGGGTATGCCGAGGTATTCACACACACGCTGAGACACGTAGCGGTGAGAAGTTCCGTGGAAACCATAGCGACGCACACCATACTTTTCGTACAGTTCGTAAGGAACGGCGTACATGTAGGCATGGGCAGGCATGGTTTGGTGGAAGGCTGTGTCGAACACACCCACTTGCGGGATGTTGGGGAGCAGAGCCGATACGGCGTTCACGCCCTTCAAGTTGGCGGGGTTGTGCAGGGGAGCCAAGTCGTTGCAAGCGGTGAAGGCATCCAACACCTCCTTGTTCAAGATTACTGATTGGCTGAAGCGTTCGCCGCCGTGCACCATGCGGTGGCCTACGGCATCCAGCTCGTCGAGCGATTTGAGTGCGCCGTATTCTGCATGGGTCAGTGTTTGGAAGATGAACTCTACGCCCACGGTGTGCTCGGGGATGTCCTTCTCCAGAATCTTCTTCTCGCCATTGGGAAGAGTCAGTTTCAGAAATGAACCGGTAAGACCGATTTTTTCGATTCCTCCTTGAGCGAGCACCTCCTTGGTTTCCATCTCAAAGAGCTTGTATTTGATGGATGAACTTCCACAGTTCAATACTAATATTTTCATGATTACAATTTATTTATATTGTTTTAGGCACGGATTACACGGTTTTCATATTACATTTTTCGCATCTGTGTAATCCGTGCCTGATAATTTCTAACAATTATTTTGCGGCGATGGCCTGATTAGCGGTGATGGCTACCATCTTGTACACATCCTCTACGGAGCATCCGCGTGACAGATCGTTCACGGGGCGTGCGATACCTTGGAGGATGGGGCCGATAGCGTCGGCGTTGCCTAAGCGTTGTACCAACTTATAGGCGATGTTGCCCACTTCGAGGTTGGGGAATACGAGTACATTGGCTTTGCCAGCAATTTCGCTACCCGGTGCTTTGCTGCTTCCTACTGAGGGAACCAGAGCTGCGTCGGCCTGCAGTTCGCCGTCAATCTTCAGTTCGGGAGCCAACTCCTTGGCCAAGGCAAGTGCTTCGGTCACCTTGTCAACCACTTCGTGTTTGGCCGAACCTTTGGTAGAGAAGCTGAGCATGGCTACACGCGGATCTTCGAATCCGGCAACGGCTTTAGCGGTTTGTGCAGTACAAACGGCAATCTGTGAAAGTTGTGCGGCATCCGGCATGGGAGTTACGGCCACGTCGCCTACAACGAGCACACCATTCTCTCCGTATTGGGGAGTCTGTGTCACCATCAGCATGGCACCTGATACACAAGTGATGCCCGGTGAGGTCTTGATGATTTGCAATGCAGGGCGCAACACGTTTCCGGTGGTGTTACGTGCACCAGCCAACTGACCGTCAGCATCGCCGGCTTTGATGATGAGGCAACCCAAATAAAGAGGGTCGAGCACCAGTTTGCGTGCTTCTTCGATGGTCATGCCTTTCTTCTTGCGGAGTTCGCACAACAACTGTGCATATTCCTCCTGCTTCGGGTGATTTTCGGGGTCGATGATGGTGGCTTTGTCGATGTTTGTCAGTCCGAACTGTTCGGCCAATGCCTTAATCTCGGACGGATTACCGATGAGGATAAGTTCTGCTACTCCGTCGGCCAGCACCTGGTCGGCAGCTTTGAGGGTGCGTTCTTCTGTTCCTTCGGGAAGAACGATGCGTTGCTTGTTTGCTTTTGCGCGTGCAACGATTTCGCTGATTAAGTCCATAATGAGTATGTATTAGTATAGGATTTATTTTTAGTATTTTCTTCTGCAAAAATACTACATTTTGCTATATCTGCATTACAAAAGACAAACTTTTTATCTTTTTCTTCCGAAAAAAACAGGAATGTATAAGTTTGCCATGGTTTCTCGCTTGCGAAAAGCCCTATTTCGAACATTTCATTCTCTTTTCTGTTTATGGATTGTGTAATTTAAATGCTTGAAAAGATGAAAAAATTATTTGTTGCAATGTGGGCTATACTGCTGACAGTATCGGTAGTATGTGCGCGCGATCGGGTGTCGCGCGATATCACTCTTTTGCCCACCGAAGCCCGTGAGTTGATAGAGAATCATTTTGCCAAGACCGATATCTCCTACCTGAAGGTAGATAAGAATGTCTTTCGGATTGAAGGCTACGATGTACGTTTGTCCGATGGGACGGAGCTGGAGTTCAACAGCAAAGGACAATGGACGGAGATTGAAACTTGGCGCAACGATGTGCCGGCCAGCCTGATTCCCGATGTTATCAAGAAGTACATGAAACAAAACTATAACGGCCAGCATGTGAAGAAAATCAAGCATAACCGCCGTGGATATGAATTGAAACTCGCCAACGGACTGGAAGTAGAGTTTGACAACATGGGAAACTTCCTTCGCTTGGACGATTGAAGCATACGCGAAAGCGAAATGTGGCAGATGGCTGTTGTCGTTTGCCGGCTCCGCCTGGAGGAGAACTGATAAATGGACGGAGCCAATAGTGGCAATTCCGCTTGCGAGCCGAACAAAAACGGCTCGTAGGCGGATTCTTCTGTTTATCTGATTGGGGACCGGACTTTTTCCTTACATTCTTTTGGATATATGTGGAAAATGGGCTACTTTTGTACCCCGTATATCATATGACCATGACCATGAAAAGAATTTTTTCAATCCTATTGCTGATACTTTGTGGAATACCCTTGTCGGCCACTTCCACTGTATTCTTTAATGTAAAGGACTTCGGAGCCAAAGGGGATGGTTCGCACATCGATTCTCCGGCCATCAATGCCGCTATCAATGCCGCTTCTGAGCAGGGTGGAGGCACAGTGTATTTGCCTGCAGGCATCTATCGCAGTTATTCCGTCCGTCTGAAAAGCAACATAGCACTCTTTCTCGACCAGGGTGCCGTATTGGACGCGGCAGTTCCCGATGCGGCAAACCACTATGACCTCCCCGAAGAAAACCCTTCGGACGATTATCAGGACTTTGGACACAGCCATTGGCAGAACTCGCTCATTTGGGGCATTGGTCTGCACGATGTTTCAATCTGTGGCTTCGGCTTGATTGACGGTTCGGATGGACTTACTCGCGGACAACGGCGGATGAACGGGCATCCTTCGGCTAACAAGGCCATTGCCTTAAAGGAATGTCGCAATGTGACAATCCGTGACATCAATATGCTTATGTGCGGACATTTGGCCATGCTGTTGACGGGGGTTGATAATCTGACTATTGATAATGTGAAGTGTGACACCAATCGCGATGCTTTCGATATTGATTGCTGTGCCAATGTCAGAGTTTCCAATTGCTTGGTGAATACCCTTAATGACGATGCCATTGTACTCAAGTCCTCTTACGGATTGGGATACGCCAAACCTACGGAGAATGTGACTATCACCAACTGTCAGGTGTCGGGTTACGACCCGGGCAGTATGCTTGACGGCACTTTCCAAAAGACCATCACAGCTGCACCCGACCGTGACGGCCCTACAGGGCGCATCAAATTGGGCACGGAGTCAAACGGGGGATTCAAGAATATCACTATCTCTAATTGTACGTTCGACCATTGTCGGGGCATTGCTTTGGAAACGGTAGATGGTGCTGTCCTCGAGGATATCACCGTTACCAACATTGCCATGCGCGACATCTGCAACTCACCCATCTATATCCGTTTGGGAAACCGTGCACGAGGACCCGAGGGAATGCCCGTCTCTGTCATCCGGCGTGTAAAGTTGAGCAACATTGTGGTGAAGGATGCCGATTGTCGCTATGCATCCATCATCTTCGGCTTGGAAGGACATCCCATTGAAGATGTCACACTGAGCAACATCCACATTCAGTATCGTGGTGGGCTGACGATGGACGATGTACGGTGGCAACGTGGAGCTAACCCTTTCTTTACTCGGATGAACGAGAAGGTAAACGATGTTTCGGAAAAGCGACGCGACCGCAGGCAGGATGGCTCCTTTGAACCCGAAGAGCGCGACCCATACGATATACCACAGATGGAGAAAGGATATCCCGAGCCTTCGTCACACGGTGTTTTGCCGGCTTATGGTCTGTTTATCAGTCATGCCCGTAGGGTTACGGTGGACAATGTGCGGTTGGAAACGATAGAGGAAGACCAGCGTCCGGCTATTGTATTGATGGATGTGGAGGACATCCGATTCAGCCGTATGGAAGCAGATAAGGCTGATGAGGCTCCCTATTTTGTCCTGAAGAAGGTGAAGAATTTCGAAGTAAAAGAGTTTGGTGGAATGAAAGACAAGCGTATATCCACAGCTAAGGATATGGAACTTTGAAATTCATTCTTCTATTCTTTT